>JBDSEX010000056.1:0-3096 GCA_039919835.1 Luteimonas sp. | reverse complement strand
CACGACGCCACCGTTTGGCCATCACGCGTCGCGCGGAAATGACGGACGTTGCAATGCGTGGTCGGCACGTACGGATTCAAGGGATGCAGCACCAGCGACATGCCGACCGCGCGCCAGGACGCGCCGGCAAGTTCCGGCCGCGCCGGTACAGCTGGAATTCGCGTTCGCGGTCGCCATACGCCATGTCCTTGCGGCGTTCGACGATCGGCAGGTACGCGTCCAGGAATCCATCGCCGACGGCACGCAGGTAGGCGAAGTCGCTGTCGAAGCCGGTGTGCAGGTCGTCGAAGAACAATCCGCCGACGCCGCGCGTCTCGTTGCGATGCCGGAGGAAGAAATACTCGTCGCACCAGCGCTTGTGCGCGGCATGGCGCTCCGCGCCGAACGGCATGCACAGGTCGCGCGCGGTGCGATGCCAGTGCAGCACGTCATCGTCGAATGGGTAGAACGGCGTCAGGTCGAAGCCGCCCCCGAACCACGACGCCACCGTTTGGCCATCACGCATCGCGCGGAAATGACGGACGTTGCAATGCGTGGTCGGCACGTACGGATTCAACGGATGCAGCACCAGCGACATGCCGACCGCGCGCCAGGACGCGCCGGCAAGTTCGGGCCGCGCCGCGCTGGCCGAGGGAGGAAGCGTGGTGCCCGACACGTCGGAGAAACCGACGCCGGCCTGCTCAAAGACGGCGCCATCGCGCAGGATCCGCGTACGCCCCCCGCCCCCTTCGCCGCGCGCCCAGTTGTCTTCGATGAAATGCGTCGCGCCATCCACGCCTTCGACCGCCGTGCAGATGCGGTCCTGCAGGCCGGTCAGGTAATCGCGCACGCGGTCGAAATCGCTCATCGCGTCATTGTCCCATGGGGACTTCCGCTGGTCGCCGGGTGTCCCCGGCCCACCTCCCGTTCCGCTGTCATCGACGGTGGGCCAAGGCCTCGTCTCCGATCACTTCAACGTTGTCTCGAACAGCTCCAGGATGCGCCGGTACTCGTCATACCAGCTGTCGGGATGCGTGAATCCATGCCGCTCGAGCGGATACGACGCGAGCTCCCATTTGTCCTTGCGCAGTTCGATCAGTTTCTGGGTCAGCATCACCGAATCCTTGAAGAACACGTTGTCGTCGATCATGCCGTGCGCGATCAACAGGTGGTCCTGCAGGCCGCCGGCATATTCGATCGGCGAGGAGCGCAGGTAGGCCTGCGGATCGAGTTCGGGCGTGTTGAGGATGTTGGAGGTGTATTCGTGGTTGTACTGCGACCAGTCGCTGACCGGGCGCAGCGCGGCGCCGGCCTTGAACACACCCGGTTTCTTGAACAAGGCGTAGAAGGTCATGAAGCCGCCGTACGAGCCGCCGTAGATGCCGGCCTTGTCGCGGTCACCCTGCTTGTTGGCGACCAGCCAGTCGAGGCCGTCGAGAAGGTCCTCGAGTTCCGGCCGGCCCATGTCGCGGTAGATCGCGGTGCGCCAGGCCCGGCCGTAGCCCGAGGAGGCGCGGTAGTCGAGGTCGAGCACGATGTAGCCGCGCTGCACCAGCAGGTTGTGGAACATCTGCTCACGGAAATAGTTTGGATAGCGGTCGCTGACGTTCTGCAGGTAACCGGCACCGTGCACGAACATCACGATTGGATGGCGTGTGCCGGAAGCCGGTGTACCGGCCTGCGGATTCTTCGGCCCGTAATATTTTCCCCAGACCGTGCCCGCACCGTGTTTCGAAGGAATCTGCACGTATTCCGGCTCGATCCAGTCGATTGCCTTGAACCCAGGCGTGCGCGTGTCGGTGAGTTCACGCACACCTTCACCGTTGACGTCGGCCACGGCGAGTTGCGGCGGCGTGTAGCTGTCGGAATGGCGCAGCAGCAGTTTCGAACCGTCGGGCGACTGCACGAAACTCTCGACCCCATCGAGCGCGGTGATTTCGCGGACCGCACCGCCGCCGGCGTCGACCGTACACACCTCGTAGTCGCCTGGCCATTGCCGGTTGCACAGGAAATAGAAGCCGCGGCCATCGGCGGACAACGCAGGCGATGAGACCTCCCACGTCCCCGACGTCAGTGCGCGCGCCGCGCCGCCGTCGCTGGCATACAGGTGCGAATACCCGCTCTGCTCGGACAGGAACCACAGCGTCCTGCCATCGGGCAGCCAGCCGAATTCGTTGAAATCCCAGTTGATCCAGGCGTCGTCGTGCAGGTGGTGGCGCGCCTGCAACGTGGCCTCGACACCGCTGGTCGGCGCGAGCGTTGCGATCCAGCGGTCCTTGTTGTCCACCGCACGCACCAGCACGGCGGCGTTGCGGCTGTCGTCGCTCCAGTGGATCGCCGGGCCGCTGCCGTCCCCGTCGGTTTCGATGCGCACGTCGCGACTGCCTTTCAGCGGATCCTTCCTTGCCGCCTTGCGCAGGTCGGCGAGAGGATCGACGGTCACGCCGGGCAAGCCGTCGAACGTCAACTCGCGTGCTGTCGCGGTGGCGACATCCACCAGCCACAAGGCCTGCGCCAGCGGAGCATTGCGGCCGACGCGCACGCGCACCTCCTCGAATTCCTCGTAGCCCGATTCGGTGACGTACTTCGGCATCTTGCCCTTGGCGCCGGTATCGCCCTCCTTCTTGTGCGTGGCCACCAGCAGCCAGCGGCCATCGGGCGACAGCGCGCTGTCGTCGATCTCGACGTCCTTGCCGAGGTAAGCCACGGCCGATGCACGTGTCGGGTCGGACTTGCGCCAAGCCTCGTCCTGCGTGCGCGCGGCGTCGCGTCGCGCGCGATCGTTCTTCAGTGTCTCCAACAGGCGCAGCTGGCGATCGCGCAGGTCATCGGCCTTTGGCGGCTTGGCCGGATCGTCTTCGGCTTTCACCAGCGCCGCTTGCATGACGCTGGTTCCGTTCCAGCGATACCAGTCGTTGCCCTCACGCCACACCAGGCCGCCGTCGCGGCTCCATTGCGGACGGGCCTCGTCAGCGGTGGTGCGCGTGAACTGGGTCAGCGCGCCGCTGCGCAGGTCGCGTACGAACACATCGCCATTGCGCACGAAGGCCATACGCGTGCGTTGCACATCGAACACTGGTTGCGCGGCATCCAGGTCGGCGCGCGCGGCGCCATCGA
>JBDSEX010000018.1:0-2987 GCA_039919835.1 Luteimonas sp. | reverse complement strand
TTGATCTTGCCTTCCTTGTACATCACGTGCTTGCGCACGACCGGGTCGTACTTGCTCATTTCCATCTTGCCCGGGGTGTTCTTCTTGTTCTTGTCGGTCGTGTAGAAATGACCGGTGCCGGCCGAGGAAATCAGGCGGATCTTGTCGCGTTTGCCTGCCATGATTTATCTCCTCAGACCTTTTCGCCGCGGGCGCGGAGTTCGGTCAGGACGGCATCGATGCCGTTCTTGTCGATGGTGCGCATGGCGTTGGCGGATACACGCAGCTTCACCCAACGGTTTTCCGAGGCGACCCAGAAGCGGCGCTCGTGCAGGTTGGGGAGAAAACGGCGGCGGGTTTTGTTGTTGGCGTGTGAGACGTTGTTGCCGCTCATCACACGCTTGCCGGTTACTTGGCATACGCGGGACATGACGCACCTCGATCAGTTGTTGTGTCGCCCTTGGCCAGGGAGACGGCGGCCTCGGCGCCTCGACAAGGTTGTCGAAGGCCACGCAATTCGAGTCAAAAGGTCCCGGATGAAAGCGGGGTCGCTGCGCGGAGGGGGCGGAATCGCGTTTCCGGGCCCGGTCCGGGCAGAAGCCGGACGCAGCGAGCCGCGCATTATGCTCCGCCACCGCGCACCACGCCACCCCTCGCGCGTCAACAAGCCGACTTGCCGTCGGTCGGCGAGGCCATTGCCTAGCTTGCGGCGGAGGCGGTCGCCTCCCCAAACCTTGCCCCTACGCAGGTCGAGGGGAATCTGCTGCAGGACGAGGCCCAGCAGGCGCGATGGCCCAAACGCTGACGTCATCGTGTCCCGGAGACGCGTCTACGCAGGCTCCCGATCCCTTCTCCACCCGCGATACCGGATATCCAGGTACAGGCTGTACGCCGCCGTGAAAGCCGGAAACAGGTTCTGCACCACGCCCACCGCGTCCTGCTTCTGCGAAAAGATGAAGTAGCTCAGGGTCATGACGCTGCCGATCAGGCTCATGTACCAGAACACCCGCGGGATCACCGGCTTGCCCGCCCGCCGGCTGGCGATGAACTGGATCAGCCAGCGGCCACCGAACATCAGCGCCCCGGTCAGCCCGATCAGCTTCCACGGCGACATGTGGATGCCGGTCCATTCCAGCCAGGCGATCGGGATGTTCATCCAGTCCATGACAGGCCTTCAGGTCTCTTCGACAGCGGTGCGCTTGCTGCGCCGGATCAGCCAGCCGACGCCGCGCAGGTCGCTGATCCCGACCCGCGCGCGGTTGAGGTTGTTGTACTTGGACACGCCAGTCGACCGGGGCCGATGATTGACCGGCACGCTGATCGTCTGCCAGCCCGCGCGCTGCATCAGCGCCGGCAGGTAGCGGTGCATGTGGTCGAAATACGGCAGGTCGAGGAAGGCGGCGCGCTCGAACAGCTTGGTACCGCACCCGGTATCCGGCGTGTCGTCGTGCAGCATGCGCGCCCGGATCGCGTTGGCCCACTTCGAGGCCCAGCGCTTGCTGCCGCTGTCCCGGCGATCCACGCGCCAGCCGGCGATCAGCTTCGTGCCCGGCGCGGCCGCATCGCGCGCACCGATGAGCTTGGGGATATCGGCTGGATCGTTCTGGCCATCGCCATCCAGCGTCGCGATCCACGCGCCGCGCGCGGCCTTGATGCCATTGCGCAGCGCAGTGCTTTGACCGCTCTGCGTGGCGTGGCGGAGCACGCGCAGTTCCGGCGTCGTCTTCCTGAGTGCCTGCAACGCGTCATGCGTCGAATCACGCGACTGGTCATCGACGTAGACGATTTCAAAATCGGCCCTGCCGCGCAACGCACCGACGATTTCAGCGATCAGCGGCGCGACGTTGTCCTGCTCGTTGAACACCGGAACGACGACGGAGAGGTGCACGGTATCGATCACACGTTCGCTCCAAAATACGATTGGCACCATGCAACGACCTTCGGCATGCCGGTCTCGATCGACGTCACCGGCTCAAACCCGAATGCCGCGCTGGCGCGTGCAGTATCGGCCATCGTCTCGACCATGTCCCCGGGTTGCATCGGCTTGTAGGTCTTGTTGGCCGGCTGGCCGGCGGCGCGTTCGATGACCGCGATGAAGTGTTCCAGCTCAACCGGCGTGTGGTTGCCGAGGTTGAACACCTGGTGTGGCGTAGCGTCCTGCGCTGGATGGTCCAGCGCGCCGAGCACGCCGGCGACGATATCGTCGATCCAGGTGAAATCGCGCCGCATCCGCCCGTGGTTGAACACCTCGATCGGCCGGCCCGCCAGCACCGCGCGCGAGAACAGCAGGGGTGCCATGTCGGGCCGCCCCCACGGTCCATAAACAGTGAAGAAACGCAGCCCGGTGGAACGCAGGCGGTACAGATGCGCATACGTGTGCGCCATCAATTCGTTGGCGGCCTTGGTCGCGGCATACAGCGAACGCGGCTGGTCGATGCGTTGGTCTTCGGAGAATGGCGGCGTGGCGGAGTCGCCATAGACCGAAGACGAGCTGGCATACACCAGATGCCCGACACCGCCATGACGGCACATTTCGATCAAGTTGACGAAACCGATCAGGTTGCTGTCGACATAGGCATGCGGATGGGTGAGCGAATAGCGCACGCCGGCCTGCGCGGCGAGATGGATGACGCGGGTTGGCTTGACCTCGTCGAACAAGGCCTTGAGCCCGTCGCGATCGGTCAGGTCAAGTTCGCGGATGTCGACATCGGGGCACAGTGCGGCCACCCGATCGCGCTTGAGTTGCGGATCGTAGTAGCTGTTGAAATTGTCCAGGCCAATGATCGATTCGCCGCGCGCAAGCAGTGCGCGGCAGACATAGGCGCCGATGAAGCCGGCGGCGCCGGTGATGAGGGTGTCAGACGATGTCATGCGTTCAATGGCGATGCCTGCCTGCGAATTGCGATCGGATGCCTGCGCACAGTCCCTCGCCTGAGGCTATCGCGGGACGTGCCTTGTCAGATTGCCTTGCCGCGCAACCGCTCCAGCACGCCATCCAGCGTATCCAG
>JBDSEX010000361.1:0-3681 GCA_039919835.1 Luteimonas sp. | reverse complement strand
GTACGAAGGCAAGGTGCTGGCGGGCTTCGCCGGGGGCACGGCCGATGCGTTCACGCTGTTCGAGCGCTTCGAAGGCAAGCTGCAGAAATTCGGCAACCTCACGCGCGCGGCCATCGAGCTTGCCAAGGACTGGCGCTCCGACCGCTATCTGCGGCGCCTGGAAGCGCTGCTGCTGGTGGGCGATCCGGACAGCCTCTATGTGGTTTCCGGCAATGGCGACGTGATCGAACCGGATCAGCCGCTGGCCGCCATCGGTTCCGGCGGTCCGTTCGCACAGTCCGCCGCCCGCGCACTGTTCGAGAACACCACGCTGTCGGCGCGCGAGGTGGTGGAAAAATCCCTCGGCATCGCGGCCGACATCTGCATCTACACCAACCGCAACCTCACCATCGAAGAACTCGGGAGTGCCAAGTGACGCCGCGTGACATTGTTGCGGAACTGGACAAGCACATCGTCGGCCAGCAGGCCGCCAAGCGCGCCGTCGCCATCGCGCTGCGCAACCGCTGGCGGCGGATGCAGCTGGATCCGGAACTGCGCGATGAAGTGATGCCGAAGAACATCCTGATGATCGGCCCGACGGGCGTCGGCAAGACCGAAATCGCGCGACGGCTTGCCACGCTCGCCAACGCGCCGTTCGTCAAGGTCGAAGCCACGCGCTTCACCGAGGTGGGCTACGTCGGCAAGGATGTCGAACAGATCATCCGCGACCTCGCCGATACCGCTGTAAAACTCTATCGCGAGCAAGCCAAGCAGCGCGTGCGCACGCAGGCCGAAGAGCGTGCCGAGGACCGTATCCTCGATGCGCTCTTGCCGCGTCGTGCACCCAGCGGTTTCGGGTTCACCAATAGCGGCGGCAACACCACCACCATCGACATCGGCAGCGAGCCCTCCGCGCAGGCGAACTCTGCTGAGGCCAACGACACCCGCGCCAAGTTGCGCAGGCAACTTCGCAGCGGCGCGCTCGACGAACGCGAGATCGAAATCGAAACCGCGATGAACGTCGGCGTCGACATCATGGCCCCTCCCGGCATGGAGGAGATGGGCCAGCAGCTGCGTTCCATGTTTTCGCAACTCGCCAGCAACAAGACCCAGGCCCGCAAGGTCACGATCAAGGCAGCGCGCCCGATGCTGGTCGAGGAGGAGGCCGGCAAGCTGGTGAACGAGGAGGAGATCCGCGAAGCCGCGATTGACGCCTGCGAGCAGCACGGCATCGTGTTCATCGACGAGATCGACAAGGTCGCCAAGCGATCTGAAGGCTATGGCGCCGATGTCAGCCGCGAAGGCGTGCAGCGGGACCTGCTGCCGCTGGTCGAGGGATCGACCGTCAGCACCAAATACGGCGCAGTGAAAACCGACCACATCCTGTTCATCGCATCGGGTGCGTTCCATCTCGCAAAACCCAGCGATCTGATCCCGGAAATGCAGGGCCGCTTCCCGATCCGCGTCGAACTGGATGCGCTCGGCAAAGACGAGTTCGTGCGCATCCTGACCGAGCCCAAAGCGTCGTTGACGCGGCAGTATGTCGAACTGCTCAAGACCGAAGGCGTCGATTTGCAATTCAACGAAGACGCCGTCGACCGGCTCGCCGAGATCGCGGCTCAGGTCAACGAACGCCAGGAGAACATCGGCGCACGCCGCCTGCACACCGTTCTTGAACGCCTGCTCGACACCCTGAGCTACGAAGCCCCCGATCGCGGCGGCAACAGCGTGCTCATTGACCGTGCATACGTCGATGCGCACCTGGGCGAGCTGGTGCAGGATCCGGATCTGTCGCGTTACATCCTGTAAACCGGGCGAAGGCCGTCTTTCGGCAAATGCCGGCGACCGGCTGAAATCGACGGCGCCGCTTCATCCAGCTGCGGTCGCCTTTGCCCTGCACGTTCCGGCCGCGCGTGGCACGCCGGGGCGAGAGCCAAGGCGAGGTGGCGGGAGTGCGATAATCGCCGCATGGATGAATCCGCAAAACGCGACACCACGCACTTCGGCTACCGCGAAGTTCCCACCGCCGACAAGCAGAAGCTGGTTAGCGAGGTGTTCTCGTCGGTTGCCGGCAACTACGACCTGATGAACGACCTGATGAGCCTCGGCATCCATCGGGTGTGGAAGCGATATTTCGTGGCGACGTCGCAGTTGAAAAAAGGGGATCGGGTGCTCGACCTCGCGGGCGGCACGGGTGATATCGCCGCGTTGTTGAAGGAGCGCGTGGGCGCGGACGGCGGGGTCGTGCTGGGCGACATCAATGCCGGCATGCTGACCGTCGGGCGCGACCGCATGACCGATCGCGGCAACGTGCGCGGCTTCGAGTACGTGCAGTGCAACGCGCAGGCGTTGCCATTCCCGGATGCAAGTTTCGATGCGGTGACCATCGCGTTCGGGCTGCGCAACGTCACCGACAAGGATGCGGCGCTCCGCGAAATGCATCGCGTGCTGAAGGTCGGCGGCCAGGCACGGGTGCTCGAGTTTTCGCAGGTCACGGCGGACTGGTTCAAGCCGCTGTACGACTTCCACTCGTTCAACATCCTGCCGAAGCTGGGCAAGCTGTTCGCAAAGGATGCCGGCAGTTACCAGTACCTTGCCGAATCGATCCGCCAGCACCCGCCGCAGGACACCCTGAAGGAAATGATGGAAACGGCCGGATTCGCGCGCTGCGACTTCCGGAACCTGAGCGCCGGAATCGTGGCGATCCATACCGGCTACCGCATCTGACGCACGCATTGCGCGGCCGATGGACAGCGTTGGCTTCTTGTCCCCGGCGCCGGGCGGTGTCTTGATCGCACATCGTGTTGGCGCGTGCCACGCTGGACGTGCATGAATTCGCGTCCCAAGTCCCCGCTGCAGCGTTGCCCCCCGTTCCCACGCGCGGCGGTAAACTCCGGCCTCCCCCATTGCACGGGCTTCCCATGCGCCATTCCACTCTGCTTGCCCTGTCCCTGACCGCGCTGCTGGCCGCCGGTTGCACGCGCCAAAGCGCCACGCCGGAAGCCGCCACGCCCGCCGCCACGCCCGAGGCCGCCGCCATGCCAGCCGTCGCCGCCGAAACCGATGAGCACTCGTACGCGCAGCCGGACACGGTCAAGACCACCGACCTGGCGCTGGATCTGGCCATCGATTTCGCCAGCAAGCAGATTGCCGGCACGGCGACCTACACACTGGACTGGCTCGACAAGGCGGCCATGCAACTGGTGCTGGACACGCGCGACCTGACCATCGACAAGATCGAAGGCGAAGCCGCCGGGCAGTGGACGCCGCTGCAATTCGCGCTGGCCCCCGCCGACAAGACCCTCGGCAGCAAGCTGACCATCGAAACGCCCGCGCGCAATGCAAAGGTGCGCGTCACCTACACGACCTCGCCGCAGGCGTCCGGCCTGCAGTGGCTGGAGCCGTCGATGACGGCCGGAAAAAAGACACCCTTCATGTTCAGCCAGTCGCAGCAGATCCACGCACGCTCGTGGGTGCCGTTGCAGGACACGCCGCGCGTCCGCTTCACCTATACCGCGCACGTCACCTCACCGGAAAACGCGATGGTGCTGATGAGCGCCGACAACGATCCCAAAGCCGCGCGCGATGGCGATTACACGTTCGCGATGCCGCAGAAGATTCCGTCGTACCTGCTGGCGATCGCCGCCGGCGACATGGTGTTCGAGCCGATCTCGGCGCGCGCCGGCGTGTGGGCGGAACCGT
>JBDSEX010000347.1:0-4000 GCA_039919835.1 Luteimonas sp. | reverse complement strand
GCGCAACATGTCATGCCGCTTCGCGCGCAGCGCCCTGCCGTTGCCGGTCGTAGTAGGACGCCGCCCGCAACTCGTGCACGTCGAAATCGTCCACGCCGATCGCGTCGAGCGTGATCGCGCGCAGTTCCTCGAGCTGTGCGCGTTCCTCGTCGGTGATCCAGCCTTCCTTGACGCCTTCGTCGAGTTGCGACGCGAAATCAAGCGCTTCGATATCGCTGCTTTTCAGCGCTTTCAGGAACTTGCGCTCGACCGGATCGGCCAGAATGACTTTCGGCAGGTAGCTGTCGATGCGGCCCGCAGGATTGTTGGCGGTCGGCGTGAGGAACACGCCGTCGGCCATGCGTTCGCGGGCCTCGCAGGGCGTCATCAACAATGACGCTGCACGATGGCCCAGGCGATCGCTCGGTGGCTGTGCACGCCGGCCCCAGGGGAAAATCAGCGCCCACAGCAACCAGCCCACCGGGCGGATCGGGAAGTTGCGCAACGCACCCGACAGTGCCAGCTCGATCTTGTGCACGCCGTCGTGGAAGGCCCACGCCAGCAGCGGCTGGTCGCCTTCCGGGCAGCCTTCGTCCTGGTAGCGCTTCAGCATCGCGCTGGCGATGTAGAGCTGGCTCAGCACATCGCCCAGCCGCCCTGAGAGAGATTCCTTGAACTTGAGCTTGCCACCGAGCAGCAGCATCGAGGTGTCGGCCATTACCGCAAGATTGGCCGAATAGCGATCGAGCTTGCGGTAGAACCGCTGCGTGTAGTCGTCGCCCGGCGCCTTGCCGATCTGGGCCCAGGTGAGTCCGTACCAGAACGAGCGCACGGCGTTGGAAATCGCGAAACCGATGTGGCCGAACAGGTTCCTGTCGAATTCCTCAAGACCGGCCTCGGCATCCGGATTCTGCGCAGCGCGCATTTCCTTGAGCACCCACGGATGGCACAGGATCGCGCCCTGGCCGAAGATCAGCAGGCTGCGGGTCATGATGTTGGCGCCTTCGACGGTGATGCCGATCGGCGAGGCCTGCCAGCTGCGGCCCAGATAATTGTTGGGGCCGAGGATGATCCCCTTGCCGCCATGCACGTCCATGACATCGCTGACCAGTTCGCGGCCCATGGTGGTGCAGTGGTATTTGGCGATGGCCGACGGCACCGCCGGTTTCTCGCCGCGATCGACCGCCATGGCCGTGGCCTGCGCCACCGCACTGATCGCGTAAGCCTTGCCGGCGACACGGGCGAGCGCTTCCTCGACGCCCTCGAAGCGGCCGATCGACAAACCGAACTGCTTGCGGATGCGGGCGTACGCGCCGCTGACGACGGCGCCCGATTTCGCGCCGCCGCTGGCCGTGGACGGCAGGGTGATGGAACGTCCAACGGACAGGCACTCGTTGAGCATCGCCCAGCCTTGGCCGGCGAAGTCTTCGCCGCCGATCAGTTGCGACAACGGGATGAAGACGTCCTCGCCGCGCACCGGCCCGTTCTGGAATGGCGAATTGAGCGGGAAGTGGCGGCGGCCGACTTCGACGCCTGCGGTGTCTCGCGGCAGCAACGCCAGGGTGATGCCGATGTCCTTGACGTCGCCGATCAAGCCGTCCGGGTCGTACATGCGGAACGCCAGGCCGATGATCGTCGCGACCGGCGCCAGCGTGATGTAGCGCTTGTCGAAGGTCAGCCGCACCCCGACCACGCGCGCGCCATTCCATTCGCCCTGGCAGACGATGCCGTAGTCGGGGATCGACGTGGCATCGGAGCCGGCGAACGGGCCGGTCAAGCCGAAACACGGCACTTCACGGCCGTCGGCCAGGCGCGGCAGGTAATGGTCTTTCTGTTCCTGCGTGCCGTAATGCATCAGCAGCTCGCCCGGCCCAAGCGAATTGGGCACGCCGACGGTGGTGCTGACCACGGTCGAGATCGACGAGATTTTCTGGATCACCTTGTGGTGCGCGAGCGCCGAAAAACCCAGGCCGCCGTATTCCTTCGGAATGATCAGGCCAAAGAATTTGTTGCGCTTGACGAAATCCCAGAGTTCCGGGGTCAGGTCGGCGTGGACGTGGGTGATCTCCCAGTCGTTGATCATGCTGCACAGCTGTTCACAGGGGCCGTCGAGGAACGCCTGCTCCTCGGCCGTGAGCAGTGGCTTGGGCTGCGAGAGCAGCGCGTTCCAGTCGGGCTTGCCGGAAAAGAGTTCACCCTCAAAACCGACCGACCCCGACTCCAGCGCGATCCGCTCGGTCTGCGACAGCGGCGGCAGGATGTTGCGATAGAACTTCAGCAGCGGAGCAGTGATGTAGGGTTTGCGGATCTGCGGCAGCAGCAGTGGCACCGCGACCAGCGCCAGCACCACCCCGGCAACTGCAACCGCCGCGCCATTGGCGCCAAGCAGCCAGCAAGCAAGCAGCACCGTTGCCGCGATCACCGCCCAGACTGCCAGGCGCAACCGGTGGTAGGCGGCGAATGCGCCGACCAGCAGGAAGGCGAGGAAAGGAATGGCGACGCTCATGTCGTGCTCCGGCGGGTTTTGGCTATAGCCCAGGAAAGTTGTGAGGGTAATGCTGATTGGAGGCGCTTGTTTGCAGGAAAGATGCCGTCCCCTGAGTGGGTCAAGCCCGCTCCATCCTCCCCAGTCATCAGGATTGGTTCAAAACGCGGAATGCTGCGCCGAACACCACCATACGCAGAAGTATGGAGAATGCCACGCGGGAGTGTCAATGGCATTCCGTCACTGCAAAATGCCTTCTATACTCTTCCCAACCAGAGCGTATGGACGCCCCAGATGAGCAATACGACGATCAGGCAGCAGCGCCCCGCACAGGAGGGCAGTGGCCAGGAACGGATGGGACGTCTCAGCGCTGAGGACTGGGCGCAGGCGGCGCTGGACCAGATCGCGGAGCAGGGGTTGTCAACCGTGGCGGTCGAGCCGCTGGCGCGGCGTCTGGGCGTGACCAAGGGCAGTTTCTACTGGCATTTTCCATCGCGCGACGCCTTGCTTGCCGCGGCGCTGGCGCGATGGGAGCACGTCGAGCAGGAAATGGTGTTCGGCCAGCTGGAGGCCGTCGGCGATCCGCGGGAGCGCCTGCGCGCGCTGTTCCAGCTGGTGGCCCACGAAGCCAAGTCACACATTATCTATAGCGAACTGCTGAAGGCCCTGGATCACCCGGCAGTCCAGCCGGTGATCGAGCGCGTCTCGCAGCGCCGCCTCGAATACCTGGCGGCGTCATTCCGGCAGGCGGGCCTCAAGAGCACCGAGGCCCAGCATCGCGCGCGCCTGGCCTACGCGGCCTACGTCGGTTTCCTGCAGCTGAGCCTGCAACTGCAGCAACCGCGGCTGCACCACGACGAGTACGAAGCCTACGTCGAACATGTCATGGCAACCCTGATCCCCGCACCTACGACCTCCACCAACACGACCCGCACCGCCAAGACGGCATGAGGACCGCGTCATGAATGCACTGCCAAAAAACACCAGCGCGCCGACCTCATTGGAGGCGCTCAACGACTGGGTTGTCGAAGTCGCGCGGCTGACCCAGCCCGCGCGCATCCACTGGTGCGACGGCAGCGACAGCGAACATGCGGACCTGGTCGCGCTGATGCAGGCGGACGGCACCCTGCTGCCGCTCAACCCGGATACGCATCCTGGCAGCTGGCTGCATCGCTCGGACCCGGATGACGTCGCCCGCGTCGAACACCTGACCTTCGTCTGCACCTCGGACGAGGAAGACGCTGGCCCCAACAACCACTGGATGTCCCCCGCGGACGCACACGCGAAGATGGATGCGCTGTTCGCCGGCTGCATGCGCGACCGCACGCTGTATGTAATTCCGTACTGCATGGGTCCGATCGATTCGCCGTTGGCGCGTTGCGGCGTCGAGATCACCGACTCGCCCTATGTCGTCGCCAACATGCGGATCATGACGCGTATGGGCGCGCCGGCGCTGGCGCGGATCGAGAAGGACGGTAGCTTCGTCAAAGGCCTGCACTCGATCGGCCAGCTCGACCCCGAGCGCCGCTTCATCAT
>JBDSEX010000301.1:0-2796 GCA_039919835.1 Luteimonas sp. | reverse complement strand
GGCGCAAGCCGCCGGGCGATTCGCCACGCCAGCCAGATGCACAACAGGTACGAGAGCGCCGACGGCAGGCGCGCGGCCCAAGGGTTCTTCCCGAACGCTCCGACACTCGACGCAATCGCCCAATAGGTCAGCGGCGGCTTGGTCCAGTGGCCAATGTCTTCGTTGCGGCGAGGATTGAGCCAATCTCCGCTGTCGAGCATGTTGATGGCGACGTTGGTGTAACGGCCTTCATCCGGATCCCAGATTCCGCGCGTGCCGAGGAACCCAAAGGCCAACACGAGCGCAAGCAGTGCGATCCACAAGCGGTGGCGCGAGACTCCCTCCATGCAGCTCTCCCCTGAAAGTGCGCGGAGTCTAAGCGGGTGCCGTTAAGAAACGGTTGACGAAATTTCGTAGGGCGGGACGGGAACCAGATTCCCAGCAAAAACAGAGGTTCGGAATCCGCGTCGCGTATTTGCCGGACCCGAAAATGAGTTCGAAGCAACCACGAGCGGCAGGCTGAGACCCGCCCTACCGATCTGGCGAGGCCATCGCGAATAGGCTTGGCAACCCATCCAGATCGACATTGCCGCCCGACAGCACGATACCGACGCGGCGGCCGGCGAAACGCTCGCGATGGTTCAACACGGCCGCGAACGCGACCGCGGCGGACGGCTCGACCAAGACTTTCAGCCGCTCCCACAGCAGGCGCATCGCGCGCACGGTGGCGTCGTCCTCGACCAGCAGGATGCCGTTGGCCCGCTCGCGCAGGATCGCGAACGTGCGCGGGGCGAGATGTCCACGCAGGCCATCGCAGACGGTCTGCGCCGTCATGTCGGTAATGCAGCGGTCGTCGCGCAGCGACGCATGCGCGTCGGCAGCGCCGGTGGGTTCCGCGCCCCAGACATCGATGCCTGCGCGCATGGCCTGCGCGGCAATGGCCGTGCCCGACAGCAATCCGCCACCCCCGACCGGCACCAGCACCGCATCCAGCGCGGCTTCGCGCAGCAACTCGAGGGCCGCAGTGCCTTGTCCGGCAATCACGTCGTTGTTGTCGAAGGGATGGATCAGTGCGCCACCGGTTTCAGCGAGCAGTACGGCAGCGGCGGCATCGCGCGCACGCATGTTGGGCGCGCAGCGCACGATGCGCGCGCCATGGCTTTCAATCGCCGCCAGCTTGACCGCCGGCGCGCCCTCCGGCACCACCACGCTTGCGGCGATGCCGCGCAAACGGCAGGCCAGCGCGATCGCAGCGCCGTGGTTGCCCGAACTCTGCGTGACGACGCCGCGTGCGGCCTGCGCGTCGCCCAGCGCGAACACCGCGTTGCATGCGCCGCGGAACTTGAAGGCGCCGATGCGCTGGAGGTGTTCGCATTTGAAGTGCAGTTCGCATCCGGCCAGCGCGTCCAGTGATCGCGAGCGCATGACCGGGGTGACATGCGCGTGCGGCGCGATGCGTGCCGCCGCCGTCAGCACGTCAGCGAACACGGGCAACACGGAAGCGGGGATCGACAGGTCGTTCATTGGTCGAGACTAGCGGATGCGACTCACCGCGGCACCTGCCTGAACGCGGGACGCCACGTTCAGAGAACGGCACGCAACGCGGGAAAAATTAAGCGCCGATTCAACGCGCCGGCCGGATGCTGCGTGCAGCCACAGGGGAACGTCTCATGAACAATCGACTTTTACTGCTCGTCCTCGCCAGCGCCGCGGCCCTCAGCGGCTGCGTCACCTCGGCAGGTTATCGCGGCCATGGCGGCGGCTATTACGGCGGCTCGTCGGACTACTACCGCTCCAGCCGCAGCGAGCCATACGGCTACTACGGGGGCAGCGGGTCCTACTACGGTTACGACCGGTACGGCTATGACCGCTATGGCTACGACCGCTATGGGCAGAGCTACGGTTATCCGTATGGCTACGCGCCGTATTACAACAACCGCTATTACTACTATTACCCGACGCCGCCCCGTCCACCGGCGACCGGCACGCCGCCGCCACCGCCCCAGCTGGATCCGAATCGGCCACATCGCGACTTGAGCCGCTATCGGCGTCCGCAAGTGCCCACGGCGCCGATGAACGACATCCCCGATGCGGGTCTGTCGCGCGATCTGACGCGTTATCGCGGCCTGGGACAGGTGGCGCCTGCGCCCGACTCCCCGCAACAGACCTATCAGCAACGCACCTACCAGGAGCGGGGCTATCAGGAACGGCCCTATCAGGATCGGCCCTATCAGGATCGGGCGGAGAGCGTGCAGTCGATCATGGAAAGCCCGCGCCGGATGCGCCCGATGCGGGAGATGACACCCTCGCCCTCAAGGGCGCCTGCATTCCCATCGGGCCAGGTCGCACCGTCCCCCGCTTCGTCGAGCGTGCTCGAAAGCGTGCCCTGACCACCCGCCGCAGCCAGGGGTTTAAACAGGAACCGCCCTCCCGGTTACGTCGGAAGGGCGGTTTTTTTAACGCGGCCGCTGCCGGGCGCTGCGGTCCTCAGTTGCGCGCAAGGCCCCCGGCGGCGATGCCGGAACGGGTCGTGGACGTCATTTACGCGAACGCCGTCGCGATGTGACAGCGCAATCCACTTGCGCCGGGCCCACCACGGTCCCAATCTAGTGGTGTCTGACCGGCCGCGTCGGTTTTAGACGCAACAAGGTCGTGCCGATCAATGTCGGCGTCCGGCAGGGAATCACGGATCCCCCCTGTTCCGTCCCTGTCGGGCGTCGGCGCCCGGCTGTGAGTCCGCAAGCGGTGGTCAACGGCGACTCGAGACAAAAGAAAGGG
The DNA here is from genome assembly GCA_039919835.1 of Luteimonas sp. Lineage (GTDB taxonomy): Bacteria > Pseudomonadota > Gammaproteobacteria > Xanthomonadales > Xanthomonadaceae > JALYOU01. The sequence goes on along the minus strand of JBDSEX010000301.1, from coordinate 39 downwards.
GCCGAACGTCCCCCGACATTCGGCCCCTTGGGCTACCCC
>JBDSEX010000298.1:0-8220 GCA_039919835.1 Luteimonas sp. | reverse complement strand
ATAGCTCGGCTGCAAGGTCTGCGGGTCCGCCGCAATACCAAACTCTCGCGGCTGAATCCAAGCCAGCGAATAGCGGCCATCTATTACGGTGCGTGTCCGGTCAGCTGGCATACTCCATGTCGAGGGTCCCACCATGCCCAGTGATTCCGTTCATCCACAGGAGACCAACATGTCCGACAACACCAAATCAACCGCGATCGCCGTCGGCGCTGCGCTTGCCGGCAGTCTCGCGCTGACCGGTTCGGCGTTCGCGATGCACTCGCTGGCCCAGGGCTACATGGTGACCGGGCACGAAGCCCTGATCGCGCATGAGCACGACAAGACCGACGTCATGAAGGAAGGCGAAAAGCCCCACAGCATGGCCGGTATGGATACCGACAAAGACGGCATGCTGTCCAAGGCCGAATTCGCCGCCGCGCATGACGGCAGCGACGCCAAGTTCGCGGCGCACGATCCCGACGGCGACGGTTTCATCAGCGCCGCCGAAATGGAAGCGCATCACGCCGCTGACGCTGGCAAGAAAAAAGGCATGGAAGGCAAGTGCGGCGAAGGGAAATGCGGTGAAGGCAAGTGCGGCGGCAGCATCTGATATCGGTTGACCGCAGGCATCCGCGCGCGAATGCCCGGAAGCCTGCGATTTTTTTCCGCTTGATGCAATGAAAGCATCGCTCATCAAGGCGAGTGCAGGCCTTGGCCTGCGGCGGGCCTTGCTGCAGGAACTGCAGACATGCGCCGATGAGGCCATCGATTTCATCGAATGTGCGCCGGAGAACTGGGTAGGCGTCGGCGGCAGGCTTGGTAACGCGTTCGCAGCGCTGGCGGCGCGTTATCCGTTGACCTGCCATGGACTTTCGCTGTCACTGGGAGGTGTCGAACCTCTGGACCAAAAATTCCTCCAGCAGCTGCGGCGATTTCTGGATGACCACGAGGTCAGGTTGTACAGCGAGCATCTGAGTTACAGCGCCGATGACGGCCACCTGTACGACCTGATGCCAATTCCTTTCACCGAGGAAGCGGTGGCGCATGTTGCGTCACGTATCCGCGATGTGCAGCACCTGCTCGGCCGCCGAATCGCCGTGGAGAACGTCTCTTACTACGCCGCGCCGCACCAGGCGATGGCGGAAGCGGAGTTCGTGACGGCAGTGCTGCAAGAGGCCGATTGCGATTTGCTCCTCGACGTCAACAACATTCACGTCAATGCGATCAACCATGGCTACGACGCAGGAGAATTTCTCTCGCAAATGCCGGCCGCACGCATCGTCTCGTATCACATCGCAGGCCATTACGACGATGCCGACGACCTGAAGGTAGATACGCATGGTGCGAACGTGAAGCCCGAGGTCTGGACGTTGTTATCCGACGCATACCGCCTGCATGGCGTGCGCCCTACCTTGCTCGAACGTGATTTCAACTTTCCGCCGTTCGCCGACCTGCTGGCCGAAGTGCAACAGATCCGTAAGCTGCAACAGGCCGCGCCAGATGAGGCAGATGCGTCCCACGAAGGGCACGAGGACTCCGCGCGTGACGACTGAATCATCGTCCACGTTGCGCGCGCAGCAGTTCGAGTTTGCACGCCATCTGCGCGACCCGGCCTCGAATCCGCCACCACCAGGCATCGCGGACCGCCGCTTGGAACTCTACCGCGAGCTGTTCTACAACAATATCGAAGCTCTTCTGGCCGACAATTTTCCCGTGATCCGCAAAACCTCCTCGAATGGGGAGTGGCATGCGCTGATCCGCGCCTTTCATGCAGGGCATCGCTGCCGCACTCCGCTCTTCGCCGAAATCGGCCGGGAGTTCATTCGCTTTCTCGAATCGCGCGATGCGGGCGCCCATCCACCCTGGCTGTTGGAACTGGCGCACTACGAATGGGTTGAACTGGCCCTGGAGATCGCCGACGAGCCAATGCCCGCGCACGACGCCGGCGGCGACCTGCTGCGGGGCGTTCCGATCCTCTCGCCACTCGCTTGGCCGCTTGCATATCGCTGGCCTGTGCAGATGATCGGCCCGAACCATCGGCCCGACAAGGCACCGGAGCAACCTACGCTGCTGCTGGTCCGGCGCGATGCGCTTGGCGCCGTGCACTTTTCCGCGATCTCGCCACTGGTCTATCGCTTGCTGCAGCTCCTGGACGAAACGCCAGCGCCAAGCGGCCGCGAAGCACTTACCGCGTTGTCGCGGGAAGCTTCCGCAAGTAATCGGCAGCAATTCGTCGAAGAAGGCGCTGCGATGTTGAAGCAGCTCCGTGACGAAGGAACAATCCTGGGAACCCTGGTTTCGTAATGGTGACATCGCGCAAGCGGCGTTCGGCCAAAGTGAGGATCACCGTCTGCTAGGCTTGCACGATGATGGAATCCGCATTTCAGACCAAACCAGTTCCGCTGCCACGCAAGATGTGCGAGCGCTTCCGCGGTTATCTTCCCGTGGTGGTCGATGTCGAAACTGGAGGCTTCGACTGGAACAGACACGCGCTGCTCGAGATCGCCGTGATCCCCATCGACCTGGACGGACAGGACGCCTACGTCTGTGGCGAATCAGCCAGTGCGCACGTGGTGCCAGCGCCCGGAACGCTGATTGATCCGAAGTCGCTCGAAGTCACCGGCATCATCCTCGACCATCCGTTCCGCCTCGCCAAGGCCGAACGCGAAGCGCTGGACCATGTCTTTGCGACGGTCCGCGCTGCGGTCAAGAAACACGGATGCCAGCGGGCGATCCTGGTCGGCCACAACGCCCATTTCGATCTCAACTTCCTCAATGCGGCCGTGGCGCGCAGCGGGCACAAGCGCAATCCCTTCCATCCGTTCAGCGTCTTCGACACGGTAACGCTCGCGGGCGTGGCTTACGGCCAGACCGTGCTCGCGCGCGCGGTCCAGGCTGCGGGACTGGAGTGGAACAGCAACGACGCCCACTCGGCCGTCTATGACGCGGAGCGCACGGCGCAGGTGTTCTGCAAAATCCTCAATGCATGGCCGCGGGTCTGAACACGTGGGTCGACTAGGCTGGTCCACTTATGGGATGGGCGCGGTCGATGTCCTGCGCTGCTTCAACGTCCGCCAGATGCCATAAGCGCTGACCAGCACCCAAGCCGCCTCGAGCAGGAACACCGCCATGTTGAAGGCGCCGAGCAGCGACACCAGGATGCCGGCGGCGCCCAACAGGTTCATCGCCTGATAGGACAACGCCGTTCCGGACAACCTGCCGATCTGCTGCAGGAAAAACGCGGCGAGGATCATCAGCGTCCCGGCGAGCCCGACCAGGTCGTACCAGTGCATGTCCATCATTTCGATCCTGTTTCCATTCGCTGCCGGACGGCTTCGAACAAGGTCACGCCGGTCGCGACCGACACATTGAGGCTTTCCACGGATTGATGCGCGTCGGCACCCGGCATCGGAATGCGTACCAGTCCATCGCAATGTTCGCGCGTCAGCCGGCGCAGGCCATCGGCTTCTCCCCCGAGCACCAGCGCAACGTTACCGCGCATGTCGATGGAATAAAGCGTTGTGTTTGATTCGCCCACCAGTCCGTAGATCCACACGCCGAGCTGCTGCAGGTCGCGCAGGCAGCGCGCGAGATTGGTGACGCGTACCACCGGCAGGCGATCGGCCGCTCCCGCCGACGTCTTGCGCACGGTGGCGTTGACCTGCACCGCCTTGTCCTTCGGAATGATCACTGCAGTCACGTTTGCGGCAGCGGCGCTGCGCAGGCACGCACCAAGGTTGTGCGGATCCTGCACGCCGTCGAGCACCAGCAGCAACGCTCTACCCTGGGCAGCTTCAACCAACCCTTCGAGTTCGTTCTCGTCCCAGGTTTTTGCCGCCGCATAACGCGCCACCACGCCCTGATGCCGCAAGGTGCCGACCACGCCATCCAGCGCCTGCGTTGCGACACGTCGCACGTCGATACCCTTGCGCCGGGCGTTTTCTTCGATTTCGGTGACCCGCGCATTCTTGGCGCCGGCATCGATCAGGATTTCGCGGACGTTGTCCCCGTCGTGCTCGATGGCCGATGCGACTGCGTTGATGCCGGCGATCCAGGGGTTCTCTTTGCTCATCTTTGATTCGATCTGGTTGGAGAGGCTGGCTGGTCCCTTCTCCCCTCAGGGAAAAGCTGGCGCATCGCGCCAGATGACGGGGAGGTTCACTCGCACGTGCACGTCTCAGGGGACCAGGCTCGCCTGGCCCATCCAGCCGCCGACCGCAGCATCCAGGCTAGATGCCTCCGGCACATGCGCACGAACAGAGAAGAAATCGATCAGTACTTTTTCTTGGTGCGCTTTGCCGGCTGCCCGCGCGGCGGTTTCGGTTTGATGTCGCCGTCGCGATGCTGCCGGCCTTTTGCAGCGCGATTCGGTATCACGCTCGCGCCTGATGCAGCCTCGCCCGCCAGCCTGAAATCGATCTTGCGCTCCTCCAGGCTGGCCTTCAACACCACGATCCGCACGCGGTCACCCAGGCGGAACTGACGCCCCACGCGTTCGCCGGTGATGGTCTTGCGGATGGGATCGAAGTGGTAGTAGTCGTTGGGCAAGTGCGTGACATGGATGAGTCCGTTGACCTTGGATTCGTCCAGTTCCACGAACAAGCCGAAGCTGGTGACGCCGCTGATCGTGCCCTCGAACTCGCCGCCAATGTGCTGCTCCATCCAAGCCGCGCGATAACGCTCGTCCACTTCGCGCTGCGCTTCGTCCGCACGCCGCGAACGCTCCGAGCACTGCAGCGACAACGCCGCCATCGCATGCGCGGAATAGGTGTACTTGTCAGCGTTGCCGCCTGCCAGCGCGAACTTGATCGCGCGGTGCACCAGCAAGTCGGGATAGCGCCGGATGGGTGAGGTGAAATGCGCGTACGCCTCCAGCGCCAGGCCGAAATGCCCGATGTTGTCCGGCGAATACACGGCCAGGCTCTGGCTGCGCAGCAACACCGATTCAAGCAGCGTCGCATCGGGACGGTCTCGGATCTTTTCCAGCAGCTGGCGGAAATCCTTGGGCCTGACCTTCGACCATGGCGGCATGCTCAGCTGGAATTCCTTGAGGAACTCCAGCAGGTCTCCGTACTTGGCCTCCGGCGGTTTGTCGTGGTCGCGGAACGGCGCCGGGATCGCGGCTTCCAGCAGGTATTTCGCCGCCTCGACGTTGGCCGCGATCATGCATTCCTCGATCAGCTTGTGCGCGTCGTTGCGACGCAGCATGCCGGCTTGCGTGACTTCGCCCTGCGGGCCAAGCACGAAGCTGACCTCGGACGATTCGAATTCGATGGCGCCGCGCTTCTGCCGCGCTTTATCCAGCACGCCATACAGTTGGTGCAGGCGTTCGACCTGCGGCATCAGCCCGCCGATGAACGCGCGCGCCTGCGCCTTGTCCTCGTCAGGCACGTCATCCCCGACCGCATTCCACACCTGGGTGTATGTCAGCCTCTCATGCGAGTTCATGACGGCTTCGTAGAACTTCGACTCGACGACCAGGCCGTTGCGATCGATCTGCATGTCGCAGACGAAACACAGGCGGTCCACTTTCGGTTTCAGCGAGCAGATCCCGTTGGACAGGGTTTCCGGCAGCATCGGCACCACGAACCCGGGGAAATACACCGAGGTCGCGCGCTTGGTCGCTTCCTCGTCCAGCGGAGTGCCGGGACGCACGTAATGCGAGACATCGGCGATGGCGACGATCAACCGGAAACCATCGCGGTTCGGCTCGCACCAGACCGCATCGTCGAAATCCTTGGCGTCCTCGCCGTCGATGGTGACCAGCGGCGTGGTGCGCAGGTCGACGCGTTGCCGCACGGTGGCTTCATCGACCGTCAGCGGCACGGCGGTGGCTTCGCTCAGCACTTCGGGCGGGAACACGTGCGGGATTTCGTGGCCGTGGATCGCGGCTTCAACCGCGAGCGACGCCGTGAGCTTGTCGCCGAGCACCGCCAGCACGCGCCCGATCGCCGGACGATGGGAATCCGGCGGCTGCACGATCTCAGCGACGACCAGTTGTCCGTGCTGGGCATCAAGGCGTGCATCAGCCGGGATCTGCACGTTGCGCTGGATGCGCCGGTCGTCCGGCACCACGTAACTGATGCCCGATTCGAGCGTGTAGCGTCCAATCAGGCGACTGAGTCGGCGTTCCAGCACTTCGACGATCGCGCCTTCGCGGCGACCACGACGATCAACACCAGTGACACTGGCCAGGACCCGGTCACCATGCATCGACTTGCGCATCTCGTTCGGTGGCAGGAACAGATCGTCGCCAGCGACGCCGCTCTCGGGCCGCAGGAAGCCAAAACCTTCCGGATTGGCGATCACGGTGCCTGCGATCAGGTCCAGGCTCTGCGCGGGCGCGTACGCACCTTTGCGGTTCTGCAACACCTGGCCTTCGCGCAGCATCGCGCCGAGGCGCTTGCTGAGTGCGTCGAAACGATCAGGCGCGGTCAGGGCAAGTTTCTGCGCCAGCGTGTCGGCATCCATCGGGCCGTCGTTGGCAGCCAGCACCTGCAGGATCATCTCGCGACTGGCGATGGGTTGTTCGTAACGGGACGCCTCGCGCGCGGCGTGAGGATCGCTGCCGTCATTGGACCGGGATGCACGCCCGCTGCCGGCGCCGGAGGCCGCACGCGGTGGACGTGCGCCGCGGATGGGAGCCGCAGTCACGTCGGGCATCCACGCCGGACGGTTGCTGCGCGGCTTGGCCGAAGTGGGATTGCCGGGCGGGACGGATCGATCGGAGGCACCGGCCTTGCCGGGCGGCTTGCCGCGGCCGCTGCCGCGCTTGCTGGGAGGCTTTGTCATCGCCGCGATTTTACACGGGGCTGGTCAACGGCCTGTCGTGGCAGCATTGCGGCTCGTTTAGGAGCGACGGAAGTTGCGATGGAACGCTTGGTCGCGACTTCCGTCGCTGCTACAAACAGATGAAGTCGCTCAAGGCCGGATCGCGAACCCGGGATTCTCGTTGATCGCTCCATCGTGCTCGACCACCGCATAACGCCGGCGGCTCCGGTCAAACACGACCGGGATGGACGGCATGAACAGCGGCCGGCGCACGAATTTCAGCGTCCAGCCGAATTTTTCCAGTGTTGCCATGGTTCCCAGTTGCATCGGGGTCAATCCCGCCTTCAATTGGGTCATCTCGACCGAATCGGTACTCAAGCGGCGACGCTCGCCCCGGCTCATTGTTTTTGCCTCCAGACCCGATTGATGCAAACGAGTCTGGGCAGGTGTGGGTGCATCGGATGTGAAACGCACACAAAAAAACCCCGCCGGAGCGGGGCTTTTGCGCATCTTTCGGATGGCCTGAGGCCATGCGACGGTGATGGTGCCCGGAAGAGGACTCGAACCTCCACGAAGTTGCCCCCGCTAGCACCTGAAGCTAGTGCGTCTACCAATTCCGCCACCCGGGCGGGTGCAGGGGCGGTATGTTGCGTTGCGAGGTGGAGCTTGTCAACGCAGCCGCATGAATTCCGGGAGTCGGATCATGCGGCGGTTGCAGCCGGCGCCCTGGGCCTAAAATTCGCCTGCTTCCACATGTCCGTCACCATCGAAAGGCCCGTCATGCCCGACACCGTCCGTCCCGCGTTCCACGGCTTCGAGCAGATCCCACTGCGTGAATATGCCGAGCGCGCCTATCTCGACTATTCCATGTACGTGGTGCTCGACCGGGCCCTGCCCTTCCTCGGCGACGGACTCAAACCGGTGCAGCGCCGCATCATTTTCGCGATGAGCGAACTCGGCCTGGCCGCCGGGGCCAAGCCGAAGAAGTCCGCGCGCACGGTTGGCGACGTCATTGGCAAATACCACCCGCACGGCGACAGCGCCTGCTACGAGGCGCTGGTGCTGATGGCGCAGCCATTTTCGTACCGCTATCCGCTGATCGAGGGCCAGGGCAACTTCGGTTCCACCGACGATCCGAAATCGTTCGCGGCGATGCGCTACACCGAATCCAAACTCACACCGATCGCCGAGGTGCTGCTCGGCGAACTGGGCCAAGGCACGGTCGACTGGGACCCCAACTTCGACGGCACGCTGGAGGAACCCACCTGGATGCCGGCGCGCCTGCCGCATTTGCTGCTCAACGGCACCACGGGGATTGCGGTCGGCATGGCCACCGACGTGCCACCGCACAACCTCAACGAGATCGTCAGCGCTTGCGTGAGGCTGCTGGATGATCCCGACGCCAGCGTGCGCGACCTGTGCGAGCACGTGCGCGGACCTGACTACCCAACTGCGGCGGAAATCATCACG
>JBDSEX010000289.1:0-2975 GCA_039919835.1 Luteimonas sp. | reverse complement strand
CGCTATGGCCATGCGCAGTCCAACGTCGAGTTTCGCGAAGGCTACATCGAGGACCTGGCCACCGCTGGCATCGCCGATGCCAGCATCGACGTGGTCGTCTCCAACTGCGTGCTGAACCTGTCGCCGGAAAAATCCCGCGTGTTCGCCGAGATCTTCCGCGTGCTCAAACCGGGCGGCGAGTTGTATTTTTCCGATGTGTTCGCCGACCGCCGCATCCCCGACGTGCTGCGCCGCGATCCGGTGCTGCTGGGCGAATGCCTCGGCGGCGCGCTGTATACCGAGGATTTCCGCCGCATGCTCGACACACTCGGCTGCGCCGACGTGCGCACCGTGTCGCAGGCGCCGATCCCGCTTCTGGATGCGGTGATCGAGGCGAAGATCGGCATGGTGGCGTTCCGCTCGCTGACCATCCGCGCCTTCAAGCTGCAACTCGAAGACCGCTGCGAGGATTACGGCCAGGTCGCGACTTATCGCGGCGACATCGACGGCCTGCCGCACGCGTTCGTGCTCGACGATCACCACCGTTTCGAGACCGGCCGACCGATGCTGGTCTGCGGCAATACCGCCGACATGCTGGCCCTGTCCCGATACGCACCACACTTCGATCTGCTTGGAGACAAGTCGGTGCATTACGGACTGTTCGATTGCGGCCCTGCGCCGGCCAGTGTGTCGGCGGGCGCGGCGGCTTGCTGCTGAAGATGCGCGACGCGTTCGCATCGCTATCGGTGATCGTGCCCATGGGCCCCGGAGACGGAATGTCGTCGGTGTTGCGGGCACAACTCGCACAACTGCCGCAGTTGGTAGAACTGCATGTCGTGTGCGCGAACGCCGACGATGCCGCGCGGATGCAGGCTTCCCTGCCTGCGCATGCAGGTCCGCAGTGGCGCTGCTTGGTCGCGCCGCCCGGCCGCGCTGCGCAGCAGAACGCCGGTGCGCGTGCCTCGACCGGGCGCTGGCTGTGGTTCCTGCATGCGGATTCCGAACTGGCTGCGAACACGCTGCCTCGACTGGCGGCGTTCCTGGGTCGTGATGAAGCCGCGCTGGGCTTCTTCGATCTGCGTTTTCTAGACGATGGGCCGGCATTGATGCGTCTGAACACGCTGGGTGCGTGGTTGCGTAGTCGCTGGCTCGGGTTGCCGTTCGGCGACCAGGGCCTGCTGCTGCCGCGTGCACGATTCGATCAACTGGGCGGTTTCGATACCGCGCTGCCATCCGGCGAAGACCACGACCTGGTCTGGCGCGCGCGCCGCGCCGGGCTGCCGCTGCGACCGCTGCGCGCCACGCTGTATACCAGCGCGCGGAAATATGCAGAGCGCGGCTGGTGGCGCACCACCGGCACCCATCTGGGCGAGACCTGGCGGCAGGCGCGGCTTTTTTCGCGCACGGCGGGCTCGAGGTGAACGGCGCGCTGGCCATTTTCGTCAAGACGCCGGGCCATTCGCAGGTCAAGAGCCGGCTGGCCGCCGACTGCGGCGCACGTTATGCGCAGGACTGGTATCGCCATGCGGCCGCGGCGGTGGGGGCGGTGGCACGCGAGGCGCAGGCGAGGTTCGGACTGGTCGCGTATTGGGCCGTTGCCGAACCGGACGCGCTGGGCCAGTGGCCCGGGTTGCCCACCATCGCGCAAGGCGAGGGCGGCCTGGGCGAGCGGATGGCGCGCGTGCATGCGCAACTGGTCGCGCAGCATGGCTTCGGCATCCTGATCGGCGCCGATGCGCCGCAGGTGTCGGCGGCGCTGCTGGGCGAAGCGCACGACTGGCTCGCATCCACTTCACAGCGGCTTGCACTCGGGCCCGCGGACGATGGTGGATTCTGGCTGTTCGGTGCAAATGTGACACCGCCACTCGCCGCATGGAGCGCGGTGCAGTACAGCGCGGCAGACACCGCGCGCGACCTGCGAAACAACATGCATGAGCTGGGCGCGTGGCGGACGTTGATGACGCTGAGCGATGTCGATCACGGTCGCGATCTGTCTGCCATGCAGCATGCCCTGCAAGCAATGTCCGAACCGGGGGCCGAGCAACGTGCGCTGGCCGAATGGATGCGTGAACAGGAATGCCTGCACGAAGGCGCGCCCGGTCCATCCGAAGTGACTTTTTTTGCTAAGTATTCCCGCGAAGGCGGGAATCCAGCGACGTTGCCTTCCAAAGACTCGAAGTCACTGGATGACCAACCTTCGGCTGTTGAGGAGCGCCCCTGCCTTCGCGGGAGGGACGAGACTGCGTTCGGGTTATTCGATACTTCCGCGCATGACCGGACACGCTCGTGAACGCCTTCGACGACATCCTCGGATACGAAGCCGCGCTGCGTTTTGGCAGCTTCGCTGTGGTGTTGTTGTCGCTGGCGCTTGCAGAACGCCTATCGCCGCTGCGTGGCGATGCGCGACCTGCGCGGCGGCAACTCGCCAACCTCGGCATGGTGCTGATCGACACCGTTGTGCTGCGACTCGCCTTCCCGTTGCTGGCCGTGTCACTGGCCTTGCAAATCGATGCACACAGCGGCGGCCTGTTCGGCGCCATGGACGCGCCGATGCGGGTTGAAATCCTGTTGGCGTTGTTACTGTTCGACCTGGCCATCTACTGGCAACACCGACTGCTGCACGCCATCCCGCTGCTGTGGCCACTGCATCGCGTGCATCACAGCGATATGTCATTCGATGTCACCACCGGCGTGCGCTTCCATCCGGTGGAGATCGCGTTCTCGATGGCGATCAAGCTGGGCCTGGTGGCGGGGCTGGGTCCGCATCCGGTGGCGGTGATGCTGTTCGAGGTGCTGCTGTCGGCGTCCAGCCTGCTGACCCATGCCGATTTCGCATTGCCGCCGCGTGTTGACCGCGCACTGCGCTGGTTGATCGTCACCCCGTCGATGCACCGCATCCATCATTCCGTACGTCGCGAGGAAACCGACAGCAACTACAGCTTCAACCTGTCGTTGTGGGATCGTGTGTTCGGCAGCTATCGCGCGCAACCGCTGCA
>JBDSEX010000240.1:0-5963 GCA_039919835.1 Luteimonas sp. | reverse complement strand
GGCAAGGGTGAAATGGTGCGGTAAGAGCGCACCGCGAGCCTGGCAACAGGCCGGCACGGCAAACCCCACCGGGAGCAAGACCAAATAGGGACCTCATGACGTGGCCCGCGTCGGGTCCGGGTAGGTTGCTCGAGCGTAACGGTGACGTTGCGCCTAGAGGAATGACTGTCCACGACAGAACCCGGCTTATCGGCCGGCTCCGCCACTTTTCCTTGGCTACGCCAAGGAAAACCCAAAATTGGCTGCGCAAATTTTGGGCCCCGCTATGTGCATCCAGAACCTGCCGCTGTCGCGGCGCCCCTTGACTCAAGGGGCTGGTGAGATCGGGAAATTCGTCGCCGCATCGTTCGCAAGGCATTTTCCAGTGACACTAATTTAGAACGAACCTAATGTTGTTGTGCGACTTATTGTCGAAATCAGGACAATGTGGTTGTTGCAGCGCAACGTGGCCGCGTGGTCGAACCCGGATGTCGTCTCAACGGGTCAGAGAATGAATCAAATCTCACAATTTGAGACGAAACAACAGCTTGTGGATAAAGCTTGAACAATTCTCTCAAGTTCGTCGCAAGTCATTGACCCGCCTAGTGAAATTAGGCTTGGAAAGGTGTTGACAACCCTGTTGGCCACTCCTAAGGTGGCGTCTTGTGGGGAAACCGGGAATATCGTGGTTTTTCCGAGACCAAAGTCCGCTCAAAAGACGGACGCCAACCGGGCAGGGGCATGTTCCAGGGCGAGACCGCCATCACCATCGACGACAAGGGCCGGCTGGCGATTCCCACCAGTTACCGGGACCTGGTCGCGCGTGAATGCGGCAATCGCCTGGTCATCACCTACAGCCCGTTCGAGTCCGGCTGCCTCTATCTCTACCCGCAGCCGGTCTGGGAGCGGGTTCGCGACCAGGTCAACGCGTTGCCTCGGATCAAGAGCGTCAACCGCAACCTGCAGTTGAAGCTGGTCGGCGCCGCGAGCCTGGTGGAGCCCGACGGCAGCGGGCGCATCAGCATTCCCGTCAGTCATCGCAATGCCGTCGGGATCGAGAAGAAGGCGGTGCTGCTGGGCATGGGTGACAAGTTCGAGTTGTGGAGCGAGCAGGGGCACCTCGCGCAGATCCGCCAGACCATCGGCGACGCGGATCTGGGCGAAGACCTGCTCGATTTGCGGTTGTGACCGGAGGTGGCGCGGACGCGCGGTCCGCCCACCCCGCCGGTTCGCATCTGCCCGTCATGTTTGCGCAGGTCATGGACGGACTGCGGGTACGGCCGGATGGAACCTATCTCGACGGCACCTTCGGGCGCGGTGGTCACGCGCGGGGGGTGCTGCAACGGCTCGGACCGGGAGGTCGACTGCTGCTGATGGACAAGGATCCCGAAGCGATTGCCGCGGCCGAAAACGCGTTCGGTGGCGATGCGCGCGTTGCGATCCACCGCGGAAGCTTCATCGATCTCGCGCACTGGAGCGCGGCGGCAGGCGGCCTGGATGGCGTACTGCTCGATCTCGGGGTGTCGTCGCCGCAACTCGATGTCGCCGAACGTGGTTTCAGTTTCGGCAAGGACGGCCCCCTCGACATGCGCATGGATCCCGACAGCGGCGAAAGTGCTGCGGCGTGGCTGGCGCGAGCGGACGAACGCGAGATCGCCGATGTGTTGTGGACCTATGGCGAAGAAAAAAAGAGCCGGCGCATCGCCAGCGCCGTCGTCGCGCGACGCGCGCAACAGCCGCTCACGCGCACCGCCGAACTGGCCGACCTGGTCGTGGCGAGCATCGGCCGCAACAAGGATGGCTCCAATCCCGCGACGCGCACGTTCCAGGCGATCCGCATCCATATCAACCGGGAACTCGCCGATCTCGAGACCGGTCTGGATGCCGCGCTTGGGCGGCTGAAGGCAGGCGGGCGGCTGGTGGTGATCAGTTTCCATTCGCTCGAGGACCGCATCGTCAAGCGCTTCATCGCCGGACATGCCAAGGCGCCGCCCGCGAATCGCCGCCTGCCCGAAGCAAAGGGCTTCGTACCGACGCTGCGCGCGATCGCAAGTGCGCAGAAGGCCGATGTGGAGGAAGTCGCATCGAACCCGCGCGCGCGCAGCGCGGTGTTGCGCGTTGCCGAAAAACTGTCCCTCGCGGAGGTCGCGTGAGCCTGCGCTTCGTGCTGGCGATCCTGATCGCCGCCAATGTGGCCACCGCGATCGGCGTGGTGTACGCGCGGCACCAGCACCGGCAGTTGTTCGTCGAGTTGACCAAGCTTGAGCGTGCCCGCGACGAGCTCAACGTCGACTTTGGCCGCCTGCAGCTGGAACAGGCCACCTGGGCCGAGAGCAATCGCATCGACCAGGTCGCACGCGGCCGGATCGGCATGAAGTTTCCGGAGGCCGACGAGATCGTCGTGATCCGCCCATGAACATCTTTGGCCGCAAAACACCGGGCCGCAATCCGTCCGATCGCACTCATTCCGAACGCAACCGGAACGATCGCGCCAAACCCGAACGCGCACGCGTCAGCCGAGCGCGCTTCAACCTGCGCGCGCGGCTGATGCTGGTCACGGGCGCGCTGGGACTGTGCTCTCTGGTGCTGATCGTGCGCGCCGTCGACCTGCAGCTGATCGACAACGAGTTCTATCGCCAGCAGGGCAACGAGCGTTTCCTGCGCGACATTGAAATCCCCACCACGCGCGGCATGATCACCGACCGCAACGGCGAGCCGTTGGCGGTGTCGTCGCCGGTGGAATCGATATGGGCCAACCCCAGGGAGCTGACCAAGCAACAGGATCGCCTGTCCGAACTGGCCAAGGCGCTCGGCGTGCCCCCCGATTACCTCAAGCGCAAGGTCTCGCAACGTTCGGAAAAGGAGTTCATGTGGCTCAAGCGCCGCATCAATCCGGCGGTTGCGCGCAAGATCATGGCGCACAACGTTCCTGGCGTGTTCTCGCAGCGTGAGTTCCGCCGTTTCTATCCGCAGGGCGAAGCCGTAGCGCATGTGCTCGGCTTCACCAACATCGATGACTACGGACAGGAAGGCGTCGAACTCGCCTTCGACGAATGGCTTCGCGGGAAGCCCGGCAGCAAGCGCGTCATTCGCGATCGTCGCGGCCGCATCGTCGAAAACGTCGATCTGTTGCGTGCTGCGCAGCCGGGCAAGGACCTCACGCTCACCATCGATCGCCGCATCCAGTACCTGGCCTATCGCGAGCTGAAAACGGCATTGCTCAAAAGTGGCGCGACCAGCGGTTCGGCGGTGGTGCTGGACGTCGCAACCGGCGAAGTGCTGGCGATGGCGAACCTGCCTTCCTACAACCCGAATGCGGTGAACGGTGACAACCGCGATGCGCATCGCAACCGCGCGGTGACCGACCTGATCGAACCGGGCTCGACGATGAAACCGCTAACGGTCGCTGCCGGGCTCGAAGCTGGCGTGATCAAACCGCAGACGATGTTCAACACCAATCCGGGATGGATTCCCAACGGCCGCTTCCGTACCACCGATCACCACAACTACGGCGTGCTCGACACCACCGGGGTGATCACCAAGAGTTCCAACGTCGGCGCGTCGATGATCGTGCACCGGGTGCCGGACCAGACCTTCTACGATTTCGTGCGCCGTTTCGGCTATGGCAGCAGCACGCACAGCGGCTTTCCCGGCGAAGCGGCCGGCCTGTTCCCGGCGCCGGCGCGCTGGAGCGGCACCACCAAGCAGACCATGGCCTACGGCTACGGCCTCAACGTGACGCCGCTGCAGATCGCGCATGCCTACGCGACGCTCGGCAACGACGGCCGCGCGATGACGCCGACCTTCGTCAAGGGCGGCCAGCGCAACGAGTCCACGCAGGTGGTCACGCCTGCGCTGGCGCGCGAGATCGTGCGGATGATGCAGACCGTGACCGAGCCTGGCGGCACCGCGACCCAGGGCGCGATCCTCGGCTATCACGTCGCCGGAAAGACCGGCACCGCCCGCAGGGCCAGTGGCGGGAGTTACGAACGCAAGTACGTCGCGTATTTCGCCGGGCTGGTGCCGGTCGACAAGCCACGCTTCGCGATGGTGGTGTCGGTCAACGATCCGACGATCGGTTCGTATTTCGGCGGCCTGGTCGCGGCACCGGTGTTCAGGCACGTCATGGAAGGTGCATTGCGATTGATGGACGTGCCCCCGGACGACATCGATACCTGGCTGGCGGCGCAGGCCACTGCCGAAACGAAGCGCAGCGGACAACAGGTTGTCGCAACGACGCCGACGGACGACACCGGCGTCGGACTGCCGGCCATTGCAACCGCCACAGTTGCGGGAGCTGCGCGATGACCCGCGCGATGCTGCTGTCGGAACTGCTGCCGGACGTGCCAGGCGTTCCCTTGGACCTGGCCATCACCGGGCTGGTGCAGGACAGCCGTGGGATTTGTCCCGGCGATGCGTTCGTCGCGATTGCCGGGTTCGGTGCGCACGGATTGAATTTCGTCGACGTTGCCAAACAGGCTGGTGTCGGCGCGATCCTGTTCGAGCCGCCGGCGCCGGCGGACCTGCCCGTGCCGGCGGATGCGATCGCGGTACCGGGCCTGCGCGGGCGCCTGGGTGAACTCGGCGACCGCTTCCACGAGCGACCGTCGCAGGCGATGACCGTCGTCGGCGTCACCGGAACCAACGGCAAGACCTCGACCGTGCAGTTGCTGGCGCAGGCCTGGGCGCTGCGTGGCGTGCGCAGCGGCAGCATCGGCACGCTTGGTGCGGGACTGCATGGCGAGGTGGTGCCGACCGGCTTCACCACGCCCCTGGTGTTGCAGCTGCATGCCTTGCTGGCACAGCTGCGCGACGCCGGCGCACAGGCGGTAGCGATGGAAGTCAGCTCGCACGCGCTCGACCAGGGACGTGTCGATGGCGTGCACTTCGACGTGGCGGTGTTCACCAATCTCACCCGCGATCACCTTGATT
Source organism: Luteimonas sp. (assembly GCA_039919835.1). Classification (GTDB taxonomy): domain Bacteria; phylum Pseudomonadota; class Gammaproteobacteria; order Xanthomonadales; family Xanthomonadaceae; genus JALYOU01. The sequence goes on along the minus strand of JBDSEX010000240.1, from coordinate 1,052 downwards.
ACCACGGCGACATGCAGGCCTACGGTGCCGCCAAGGCGAAGCTGCTGGCGTGGCCGGGGCTGCGCGCCGCGGTGGTCAACCTCGACGATGCCCATGGCCGCCAGCTGCGTGCTGCATTGCCGGCCGGCACGCACACGATCGGCTTGAGTTCGCGCGGCGCGCAGGCCGATGTGCGCGCCGGGAACGTGGTGCTGGATGGCGTCGGCATCGGCTTCGACCTGGTCGTGGGCGACGAACGCGCCAGCGTGCAATCGCCGTTGCTCGGGCGCTTCAATGTCGACAACCTGCTTGCGGTCGCCGGCGTGCTGCATGCGCTTGGCGATACTGCAGGCGCCATCGCCTCGACACTGTCGCAACTGCAGCCGGTTGCCGGGCGCATGAACCGCCTCGGCGGCGACGACGCGATGCCGCTGGTGGTGATCGATTACGCGCACACCCCAGATGCGCTGGAACAGGCGCTGGCGTCGTTGCGCGCACATGCGCAAGGCCGCGTGGCCTGCGTATTCGGCTGCGGTGGCGAGCGCGATGTCGGCAAGCGCCCGCAGATGGCGGCCATCGCCGAAGCCGGGGCCGACATCGTGATCGTCACCGATGACAATCCGCGCGGCGAGGATGGGGACGCGATCGTCGCCGACATCATCAAGGGCTTCGCCAGGCCGGAAGCCGTGCTGGTGCTGCGCGACCGCGCCGCCGCGATCGCGCGCGCGATCGGGACAGCCAGTACCAACGACATCGTGCTGATCGCCGGCAAGGGCCACGAACCGTACCAGGAAGTCGCCGGCGTGCGGCATCCGTTTGACGACACCGCGGTGGCACGTGCGCTGTTGCAGGAGCGCGCATGAAGCCGCTGCCGCTCAGCCGCATCGCGCAATGGACTGGTGGCCGCCTGCATGGCGCCGACGTGCTGATCGACGCGGTCGCAACCGACACCCGCACGATCGATGCCAGCGATGGTCGCGCCGCGCTGTACGTTGCATTGAAGGGCGAGCGTTTCGACGGCCATGACCATGTCGCGACCGCGGCCGAGGCCGGCGCGCGCGCGCTGCTGGTCG
>JBDSEX010000216.1:0-6612 GCA_039919835.1 Luteimonas sp. | reverse complement strand
TGCGCATCTGCTGCGGCGTCGGCCCGATGAAGACGATCCCCGCGTCGGCGCACATCTGCGCGAACTCCGGGTTCTCGCTGAGGAAGCCGTAGCCCGGGTGGATCGCCTGCGCACCGCTCTTCCTGGCGACCTCGATGATCGCCTCGCCACGCAGGTACGACGCCTGCGGGCGCGGCCCACCGATGCAGTACGCCTCGTCGGCCTGGCGCACGTGCTGGGCATCGGCGTCGGCCTCGGAGTACACCGCGACGGTGCGGATGCCGAGCTTGCGCGCGGTACGGATCACGCGGCACGCGATCTCGCCCCGGTTGGCGATCAGGATCTTGTCGAACATGCGGTTTACTTGCCTTCCCAGTAATTGCGCGCGTCGTCGACGCGGCCGATATGGCGGAACATCTTCGGGCAACCAACGTCGTCGTGCCGAGCTCGGCCAGCACTCCGACGTCGATCCATAACCCAGCGGCGCCAGCGCACGTTGGTAGAACGCTTGCTCGCGCCGAAGTCGGACACCTTGAAGCCGCTGTGGTCGATCATGCCGGTCTCCTCAGCTGCACCAGCTGGGTTTGCGCTTGTCGAGGAACGCCGCGAGCCCTTCCTGGCCCTCTGCCGACACGCGCAGTCCGGCGATCAGGGCGGCGTTGTCGCTGTCGAGGCGGTCGCGGTCGTGCTCGGCGGCAACCCGCCGGACCAGCGCCTTGGCCGCCGCTGCGGTATGCGGGCCGGCCCTGAGCAGCAGGTCGATCTGGCGCTGCACGGCGGTGTCGAGCGTGGTGGCGTGGACCACGTCGTGCAGCAGGCCGATGCGGTGCGCCTCGAGCGCATCGAAGATCTCCGCGGTGGCAAACCAGCGCCGCGCCTGGCGCGCGCCGATCGCCTCGATCACGTACGGCGAGATCACCGCCGGCAGCAGGCCGAGCTTGCTCTCGGTCAGGCCGAACTTGGCTTCAGGGGTGCCGATGGCGATATCGCAGCACGCCACCAGGCCCACGCCACCGCCGAACGCGGCGCCGTGCACGCGCGCAATGGTCGGCTTGGGCAGCTCGTCCAGCGTGCGCATCAAGCGGGCGAGGGCGAGGGCGTCGGTGCGGTTTTCCGACTCGCTGGCGGCGGCCATGCCGCGCATCCAGTTGAGGTCGGCACCGGCGGAAAAGGAGGCGCCCGCGCCTTCAAGGACCACGACACGGATGGAAGGATCGCTGCCGATGGCCGTCAATCCATCCGTCAGGGCGGCGATCAGGCCGGCGTCGAAGGCGTTGTGCAGGTCAGGCCGGTTGAGGCGGACCCGTGCCACCGGTCCGGCGTGTTCGATCAATAACGAGTCGGTCATCCGGCAGAACTCGAAAGATGAACATGCATGATAGCCGCTGCCATGCCGGCCACTGGCAGACAGCGGCCGGCGTTCCACCCGTGCCGCGCTTCATTCGCAGCCCGATGCTAGAATGAGAACAATTCTTATTTGGCAGACGCATGCTGCTTTCCGACTTGCCTCATCGGATCTCGGCGATCGTGGAAACGGTCGTGGATCGCGTACCCAACGACGGGATCGCGCGGCGTCTGCGCGAGCTTGGTTTCGTGTCGGGCGAAGCGGTCCGGGTGATGGCATCAGGACCGGTCGGCGCGGAACCTTTGCTGGTCCAGATCGGGTATACGCGGTTCGCCCTGCGGCGCTCGGAAGCGGCGCGCGTCCTCGTCCGCACTGAAAACGTGGTGTCGGCGTGAGCGCACGGCCCATGGTCCCGGGAATTGAGCGTGCCGAAGGGTTGCAGGGTGTGCCCTCGCGCCTTGCACTGGTCGGCAACCCCAACAGCGGCAAGACCGCGCTGTTCAACCTGCTGACCGGCAGCCGTCAGAAGGTCGCCAACTACGCCGGAGTCACCGTCGAGCGCAAGGAGGGCCGTTTCACTGCGCCCTCCGGCCGCCAATACGTGCTGCTGGACCTCCCGGGCGCCTACAGCCTGCATGCGGCGAGCCTGGATGAAGCGGTTGCGCGTGATGTCTGCCGCGGCTTTTATCCCGGCGAGGCTGCGCCGGATCTACTGGTGTGCGTGGTAGACGCGACAAACCTGCGCCTGCACCTGCGCTTCGCATTGGAGCTGCAGCAGCTCGGCAAGCCGATGCTGGTTGCCTTGAACATGGCTGACGCGGCGCGAAAGCGCGGCATCGTGATCGACGTCGATGCGCTGCAACGCGAGCTCGGCGTGCCCGTTGTCGAAACCGTCGCGGTCAAACACGACGGCGCTCGCGCGCTGGTCGAAAGGCTCGATGCGCTTGCGATTGCCCCGCATCCACCGAAGCGATCGCTGCCGGCACCAGCGGCGACCGATGCCGATGCGCTGCATGTCGAAACGCGTCGCCTGCTTGCCGCCGCGGTGACCGTGCCACGGCGCACCGCGAGCCTCGACGACGCACTGGATCGCTGGCTTCTGCATCCCGTGGCTGGCTTGCTCACGCTCGCTCTGGTGATGTTCCTGATCTTCCAGGCCGTGTACGCATGGGCGACGCCCATGATGGAAGGCATCGAAACGTTCACCGGCGCGGTGGGGGGTTGGGTGGGCGGCACGATGCCGGACGGGCCGCTGCGCAGCCTCCTGGTGGACGGCATCATCGCGGGGGTCGGCGGGGTCATCGTGTTCCTGCCGCAGATCCTGATCCTGTTCGCGTTCATCCTTGCGCTGGAAGAGTCCGGCTACCTGCCGCGCGCCGCGTTCCTGCTCGACAAGCTGATGTATTCGGCGGGGTTGTCGGGACGCTCGTTCATACCGTTGCTGTCGAGTTTCGCCTGCGCCATCCCTGGAATCATGGCAACGCGTTCCATCCAGGATCCGCGCGACCGCCTCGCCACGATCATGGTTGCGCCGCTGATGACCTGTTCGGCGCGCCTGCCCGTGTACGCGCTGCTGATCGGCGCCTTCATTCCCCAGCAGCGGGTACTCGGGATCCTCAACCTGCAGGGGCTGGTGCTGTTCGGTTTGTACCTGGCCGGCATCGTCAGCGCGTTGATCGTGTCGTGGGTCATGAAACGCTGGCGGCGCGATCGCAGCGAGCATGTGCTGCTGCTGGAACTGCCGTCCTACCGGATGCCGCATCCGCGCGACCTGCTGATCGGCTTGTGGGAACGCGCGATGATCTTCCTCAAGCGCGTCGGCGGGATCATCCTTTCGTTGACCGTGCTGTTGTGGTTCCTGTTGTCGTTTCCTGCGCCGCCGGACGGCTACACCGGTGCTGCGATCGATTACAGCTTCGCCGGCCGCATCGGCCATGCGATGACGGCGGTGTTTGCACCGATCGGATTCAACTGGCAGATCTGCATCGCCCTGATCCCCGGGATGGCTGCGCGCGAAGTAGCGGTCTCCTCGCTCGCGACCGTGTATGCGTTGTCGGCCGCCGACGACACGGCGGCCGCCGAAGCGCTCACGCCGCTGATCTCGAACGGCTGGTCGCTGGCGACGGCGCTGTCGCTGCTGGTGTGGTTCATCTACGCGCCGCAATGCCTGTCGACGCTGGCGACGATCAGGCGCGAGACCAACTCGTGGAAGCAAACCGCAATTGCGACGGGTTACCTGTTCGCATTGGCCTTCCTGGCGTCGCTGGTGACGTACCAGGTTGCCGTCGCACTTGGGGCTGGCTGATGAGCGTATCGCTCGCATTGCAATATGGATTGATCATGCTCGCGGTCGGGGCCAGCGCCATCTTTGTCGTGCAGAAGCAATGGCCGGCCGCGCTGAGGCAGGCTCGCATTGCCTTCGCCCTGCCGCTGCTGCGCGAAGGTTCCAGCAAGCCGATGCAGGCTCTGGGACGCTTGATCGCACCCAGGCCCAATGCCGCGAAAACGGGCTGCGGGAGCTGCGACAGCTGTTCCTAGCCGGTCGGAGCCTTGCTCAATGCTTGCTTTTTCCGTTTCCTGACGGCTTCGCGCCAATGCGCTCGAATACTTCCACGGCCACCGAAAACGTGCGTTCGTCGTTGGGATTCAAGGCGCCGACGCCCACGACCTGACGCGTGACTTCTTCTCCCCGCCCGTTGCGGATCGAAAGCACCACCGAGTATTCCCACGTCGGCCCATCCGCCGGTTGGCGGATCGTGCCCTCGACACTCAGGGGCGTGACCGGCACGGCGCGCTGGATGATGGCCGAGTCGAAACGCAAGTGGCCGCGGCATCCCGGACAGACGCTGGCGCTGTCCAGGATGGTGGCCTTGCAATGAGGGCAGGTTCGCGTCGCCCCCGTCGTTCCAGGACGTGCCGCCATGTTCATGACGCCGAGCCGTTCTCCGCGCCGTTGCCATTGCCGTTCGTGGGCTTGCCGGCGGCGGGTGCCTTCTCATCCCAGCCGAACTCGACATTGCCGCGCATGCGCGACCCGGCAGCCACGGTGAGCGAGCCGGCCTTGAGGTCGCCGATCATGACGCCCGTATCGAGCAGCTCGACGCGCGTGGCGGAATCGATGTTGCCCTCGAGCTCGCCGGCGATGATGACTTTCTTCGCGCGGACTTCGCCGTTGACCTTGGCGCCCAGTTCGATGCTGAGGTCGCCCTGCACGTTGACGTCGCCCTTGAACCTGCCGGCGATGCGCACATGCCCGGCGCCTTCGATCTTGCCTTCGATCGTGAGGTCGGCGGAGATCAGCGATTCCTTGGCCTCGCGCTCGGCGGGCTGGCGCGCGACCGGCGTATTCGCGTAGGCGGGCGTCGCGGGCATGTCACGAACCGGAGTTGGAGTCGGAGCGGATTCGGACGCGAATGAAGGGACGGGGTCTTTCTTGGCAGGATTCTGTTGGTTGAAGATGGCCATGCGTGCACTTCCTCACTGATGACAGACGACGGGGGTCGTCACGGGAGCCTAACATGCGTAAATTGCAGCCAACTTGACCCGGCGCACCAATTTAGGAACACGCAGCGCGCATTCGACCATAAAGCCCGCAGCCCGCTGCGTCCGGGTTTTTCAAGCTGACTGGCACGTGAATCCAAGCCCGGATCGGGTGCGTGTGTTCTTATCGGTGGCCGTGCGGATGATGGGCCTCTTCGCGCTACATCCGGAACACGCCAAAATTCGATTTCCTGATCGGCGCGTTCATCGCCGCCGCGAGCCCCAGGCCCACCACGCGGCGGGTGTCGGCCGGATCGATGATGCCGTCGTCCCAGAGTCGCGCGGTGGCGTAATACGGATTTCCCTGCGTTTCGTACTGCTCGCGGAGAGGCGCCTTGAAGGCTTCCTCCTCGTCTGCCGACCAGGATTTACCGGACGCTTCGATGCCATCGCGCTTGACCGTCGCCAGCACGCTCGCCGCCTGCTCGCCGCCCATCACGCTGATACGCGCGTTCGGCCACATCCACAGGAAGCGCGCGCCGTACGCGCGGCCGCACATCGCGTAGTTGCCCGCGCCGAAACTGCCGCCGATCACCACGGTGAACTTGGGGACGTGCGAGCAGGCCACGGCGGTGACCATCTTGGCGCCATCCTTGGCGATGCCGGCGTTCTCGTATTTCCTGCCGACCATGAAGCCGGTGATGTTCTGCAGGAACACCAAGGGGATGTCGCGCTGGTTGCACAGTTCGATGAAATGCGCACCCTTGAGCGCGCATTCGGAAAACAGGATGCCGTTGTTGGCGATGATGCCGACCGGATAGCCATGGACATGCGCGAAGCCGCAGACCAGCGTCTTGCCATAGCGCGCCTTGAATTCCTGGAACTGCGAACCGTCGACGATGCGCGCGATGACTTCTCGGATGTCGAACGGCTTGCGTGTGTCCCGGGGCACGATGCCGTACAGCTCCTCGGCAGCAAAGACAGGATCCGCGGACGGCTGCAACGCAACAGGGACCGTCTTCTTGCGGTTGAGCGTCGCCACGATGTCGCGTGCGATCTGCAAGGCATGGCGATCGTCTTCGGCGAAGTGATCGGCGACGCCCGACACCGAGGTGTGCACGTCCGCGCCGCCGAGCGATTCGGCATCGACGATTTCGCCGGTCGCGGCCTTCACCAGCGGCGGGCCGCCAAGGAAGATCGTGCCCTGGTCCTTGACGATGATGCTTTCGTCGCACATCGCCGGCACGTACGCGCCGCCGGCGGTGCAGCTGCCCATCACCACGGCGATCTGCGGGATGTTGTCGGCACTGAGCCTGGCCTGGTTGTAGAAGATACGGCCGAAGTGTTCCTTGTCCGGAAATACCTCGTCCTGCAGTGGCAGGAAGGCGCCGCCGGAATCGACCAGATAGATGCAGGGGAGGTGATTTTCGCGAGCGATTTCCTGTGCGCGCAGGTGCTTCTTGACGGTTATCGGGAAATACGTGCCGCCCTTGACGGTTGCGTCGTTGGCGACGATGACGACTTCCTGGCCCTGTACGCGACCGATGCCGGTCACGATGCCCGCGGCTGGGGCGGCGTCTGCGTACATGCCTTCGGCTGCGAGTGGCGAGAGTTCGAGGAACGGCGATCCGGGGTCGAGCAGGGCAGTGATGCGATCGCGCGCCAGCAGTTTGCCTCGCTCGGTATGCCTGTCGCGCGCCTTGTCGCCACCGCCGGCGGCTGCACGTGACAGGCGCGCATCGAGTTCGTCGACCAGCGCCCGGTGGTATTCGGCGTTGTCGCGGAAATCCTGCGAGCGCGGGTCGAGT
>JBDSEX010000197.1:0-7428 GCA_039919835.1 Luteimonas sp. | reverse complement strand
CGAACTGTCCGCCGACACGCCCTTGGTGGAAAGCAAAGCGCCGACCCTGCCGGATGATGTGTCCACCCTCACCGATCGACTGGCGTCATGCGTGCATTTCGCGGGTGAGTTCAACGGGGACCGCTCGGAGCGCGACAAAGAGGTTGCTGCAGCCATGGCCGATCTCCGCTGTGACACGGCAGACGCCGACGTGGCTGCCATCCGCAACAGATATTCGGGAGACTCGGCGGTTCTGCAGGCGCTCAACGAATTTGATGACTTGTAAGCGGCTCTTGCAACCAGCGTAGGCCACGCTGCGCGCACAATTAGGACCGGCGGTGGCGCTCAATGGCCACAACCCCTGGCCGATCAGTCACCTTCGACATCCTCGCCAACCGGCGCCTGCATCATCGTTGTCGTCACCGGCGATGCCGCCGGCTTGTTGCGTGGCGCGGGCAATTGGGCGATGGCGGCTTCCGCCGCCGCGACGAGTTCGGCTCGGCGGGCGTCCGGTATTTCCTGCCAATGGCAATCCTGCAATGCGCCTTCAAGTGCATAAAGCAGATTCAGGCTGGGCTTGAAGCCGGCACGCTTGACGCGCATGAACGCATCGACCGTGCCGACGCCTTCCAGGTCTTCGCGCGTGCGCAGTCCGACCTGGCGCAGCCAAGCCGACGACTTTGGACCAATGTTGCGCAGTTTTTCGGGAACTGTTTTTTCGGTGGTCATGCCATCGACTCCCCTCCAAGCGACGCGATGTAAATGGCCGCGATGGTTTCCAGGCCAAGCTGGTCGTCGGCATCGAAGCGGTCGGGAGTGGGGCTGTCGAGGTCGAACACCCCGATCAGTTGCCCGCCCCGCACCAGTGGCACCACAAGTTCCGAGCGCGACGCCGAATCGCAGGCGATGTGTCCGGGAAACGCGTCGACATCGGCAATGCGCTGCGTGGTGCGCGTGCTCGCCGCTGCGCCGCAGACACCCTTGTCGAGCGGAATGCGCACGCACGCCGGCTGGCCCTGGAACGGACCGACCACCAGCTCCTTGCCGTCGTAAAGATAAAACCCGGCCCAGTTGAGATCCGGAACCGCGTGGTACACCAGCGCCGAAAGGTTGGCGGCGTTGGCGATGCGATCGGGCTCGCCGGCCAACAGCGCCCGGGCCTGCGCGGCAATCTGGGCATACTGCTGCGACTTGCTGCCGCTTAAACTCTGCGATGCGAACATGCCGCGAAGTGTAGCAGCGCCGACAACGGCAACCGGGAGCGTGGAATGCAGCCAGTGGCAACATTGATCCGCGACACGCAGGGGTTCCGCCAGCGGGGCGAACAGGTCACGCGGCTGGAAACCTTCGTCGATGCGGCGTTCGCCTTTGCCGTGACCTTGCTGGTGGTGTCGTTCAACGCGATGCCGGACAGTTTCACCGAGTTGTACGACGCCCTGCGGCGGCTGCCCGCGTTCGTCGGTGGGTTCGCGATCCTGGCGTTGTTCTGGACCGCGCATCACCGCTTCAGCCGACGCTTCGGACTGGAAGACGGGACTGTGGTGTTCCTGAGCATGGCGCTGGTTGCCGCAACGCTGTTCTATGTCTATCCGTTGCGCATGGTGATGTCGGCCGGCATGCATTTCTTCACCGGCGGCTGGGCCCCGAGCGAATTCGTGGTGCGCAGCTTCCTCGAATTCCGTTTGATCTTCCTGATCTACGGCGCTGGCTTCGCGGTGCTGGCCGGCATCATGGTCTGGCTCAACTGGCATGCGCTTCGGCAAGCCGAAGCATTGCGGCTCGATGCGGTGGAACAGACCGTCACCCAGTCTGAAATCGTGAGCCAGCTGATCCTCATGGGTACGGCCATGCTGTCGATCGCGCTTGCATTGTTGCTGCCGCCGGATCGCGGCTGGATGCACGCATTACCCGGCCTGGCATATGCCCTGTTGGGGATCCTGATGCCATGGCAGGCCGCGCGCGCGCAGCGCCGGGTCGCGATGCTGCTGCCGCAACGCGATGCCATGCCGACGAGGACAATCGCATGACGGCTTTGCTGGAACGTGGCGATCGGTCCACGCGCCTGGAGGCCTTCATCGATGCGGCGTTCGCATTTGCATTGACGATGATGGTCATCGCCGGCGACCGCATCCCCACCAGCGTTGATGCGCTGGTGGTGGCGCTGAAAAGCCTGCCGGCGTATGCGCTGAGCTTCCTGCTCATCGTCAGGTTCTGGGCCGGCCACGTGCAATGGAGCCGCAGTTACGGGCTGGACGATGTGGCCACGCGGAGGTTGAGCTTGCTGCTGATATTCCTGGTGCTGGTGTTCGTGTACCCGATGCGGATGGTGTTCGAGGCGTTGTGCAATTCGCTGTCTGGCGGCTACCTGCCCGCGAATTTCTCCGCCAAGGTGACCGACATCCCGTCGCTGTTCATCACTTTCAGCATCGCCTTCGGATCGCTCGGGGCGGCGATGTTCCTCTTGTACCGGCACGCATGGCGCCTGCGCGACGCGCTGGGCCTGAGCCATGTCGAACGGGTCGAAACGCGATTCCACATGTTCGGCTGGGGATTGATCCCGGCCACCGCACTGCTGTCCATCGTGTCCGCACTGCTGATTCCCGCGCGCGGGCAAAGCGGATGGTGGATGGGATTTCCCGGCTACATCTATTTCAGCCTGAACATTACGGCACCTCTGCTGGCCTGGCGCCAGCGTCGTGTCATCGCCGCGCACCAGCGGATGTTCGATGCACCGACCTAGCGTGATGCGATCCGGCCTCTATGTCACCGGCACCGACACCGGCATCGGCAAGACCTTCGCCAGTGTTGCCTTGCTGCATGCGCTGCGGGCGCGGGACCTGCGCTCGATCGGCATGAAGCCGGTTGCCAGTGGCTGCGAACGCGTCGAGAAGGAGTGGCGCAACGACGATGCACTGGCGTTGCAGGCTGCGAGCGATCCGCTGCCGGACTACGGCGACGTCAATCCATACGCGCTGCCGGCAGCGACGGCTCCGGAGATTGCTGCACGCGAGGCCTGCATCGACATTGCTTTGCCGCGGATCGAACGTGCGTATCGCAGCTTGCAGGCGCAATGTGATGTGGTCGTGGTCGAAGGCGTCGGCGGCTGGGCCGCGCCGCTGTCGCCGAGCCTCGACCAGATTGATCTCGTGCGCGCGCTCGACTTGCGCGTGGTGCTGGTCGTCGGCCTTCGTCTAGGGTGCATCAGTCACGCGCGTCTGACGGCGCGTGCGATCCAGGCCGACGGTGCAATGCTCGCCGCATGGATCGCAAGCGAGATCGATTCGGACATGGCGGACCGCGATGCGTACTTCGAATTACTGCGTTCGCGCATCGCTGCGCCATGCGTGGGGCGCCTGGCGTTTGTCGCCGACGGAGATGCCGCGAAGGCGGCATCGTCGATCGACTTGGGGTTGGTATGGACGGGAGCAGGTTCTGCTGGACCAGTGCCCGCAACACACAGGTGAGATCGTGTCGAACCGGTCAGGACTTCCGGCACGGTCGCCCCGCCCGGACTGTTGTCCTATACTGACCAGTACAGAAATTAGTCCCACGTCGGCCCGGCCGAGCCGGCCTTCCTGTCGAGGTCCTCCATGCGTCGCATTGCGTTGTTGTCGATTCCGTTGCTCGCCGTTCTCGCCGGCTCTGCCTGCTCCAAGGGTGATGCGGGCAGCCCCGGCGGAGCCGGTGGACCCCCTGGTGGCGGTGCAGGCGGCCCCCCACAGGAAATGAAGCTGCCGGTCGAGGCAGTCACGCTGAAAGCAGAGGCCCTGGCGCGCGGGATCAGCACCGTTGGTACCCTGCGCGCCGATGAGTCGGTGGTGGTCCGTCCGGAAATCACCGGCAGGATTTCGCGCATCCATTTCAACGAGGGTCAGCGGATTGCCGCTGGCGCGCCCTTGTTCAGTCTCGATGCCAGCGTGCTTGGCGCCGACGTCAACGAGGCCCGCGCCACCCTCGAGAACGCGCGGCGGGCCAACGCACGCGTCGGCCAACTTGCCAACGACCAATTGATCTCCCGCGCCGATGCCGACAAGGCCCGGGCCGACCTCGGCGTCAGCCAGGCCCGCGCGGCGTCGGCCTCCGCGCAACTGGCCAAGACCTCGATCCGCGCCCCGTTTGGCGGCGTGGTCGGACTACGCGAAGTCAGCGTCGGCGAAGTCGTCAGCCCCGGCCAGGCATTGGTCAACCTGGTGAGGCTGGATCCGATGGAAGTCGATTTCAGCGTGCCGGAAAGCGAGCTGAGCCGCATCGCCACCGGGCAAAAGGTATCGGTATCGGTCGATGCGTTCGCTGGAGAATTGTTCGACGGCGAAGTCGCCGCGATCGAGCCGGTCATCGACGCCAACAGCCGCAGCGTCAAATTGCGCGCGCGCATCAACAATCCCGGTTACAAGCTGCGCCCGGGCCAGTTCGCGCGGGTCGCGCTCGGCACCGCGCAGCAGCAGGGCGCTGCGTTGTTGTTGCCGGAACAGGCGTTGATGCAGGACGGCGACACGCGATTCGTCTACACCGTCGTCGATGGCAAGGCCAAGCGCGTGGAGATCAAGACCGGCCAGCGCGTGCCCGGCAAGGTGGAGGTCGTCAGCGGTTTGAAGGCGGGCGACCAGGTCATCACTGCCGGCCAGAGCAAACCGATGATGCACGAGGGAATGGGCGTGATGGTGATGCCGGCGCAAGGCGCGCCGCCTGCTGGCGCACCACCGGCAGCAGCGGCCGGACCTGCCGCTGCGCCGCCTGCTGCCAAGCAGCGCTGACGGAGCGCGCGCAATGGTCTTGTCCGATATTTCAATCCGCCGCCCGGTATTTGCGACGGTCATCAACCTGGTGGTGCTGCTGGTCGGCATCATCGCTTACGACCGTCTTGCCGTCCGCCAGATCCCGAACGTCGATACCCCGGTCGTCACCGTCAACACCAGTTATCCCGGCGCAAGTGCGCAGGTGATCGAATCCCAGGTGACGCAGCCGATCGAGGACGCGTTGTCCGGGGTCGAAGGCATCGAGTACATGCAGTCGGTGAGCCGCGAGCAGTCGAGCCAGGTGACGATTCGTTTCCGCTTGAACCGCGATCCAGATGGCGCCGCCAGCGACGTGCGCGACCGGGTCGGGCAGGCGCGCGATTTCCTGCCCGATGAAGTCGACGAGCCGGTCATCCAGAAACAGGAAGCCGACCAGCAGCCGATCATCTACCTGGCGTTTTCGTCAGACAAGCATTCGCAGGTCGAGATTGCCGACTATGCCGAACGGCTGGTCAAGGACCGCATCCAGACCATTCCCGGCGTCGCACAGGCGCAGGTGTTCAGCAGCACGTACGCAATGCGGATCTGGTTGCAACCGCAACGCCTCGCGGGATTCGGCCTGACGCCTGCCGATGTGGAAACGGCGCTGCGCGCGCAGAACGTCGAGATTCCCGCGGGTCGCGTGCAGGGCGAGCAGCGCGAGTTCACCGTGTTGTCGGAAACCGACCTGAGGACGCCTGAGGAGTTCGGCGAGATCATTGTCCGCAACGGCAGCGTAGGCGGTAGCGGCTCCGCGAATCCGGATGGCTACCTTGTGCGCCTGAAGGATGTCGCGAAAGTCGAACTCGGTGCGGAGGAAGAACGCTTCCGTGCACGCTACAACGGCGTCAATGCGGTGCCCCTGGCGGTGATCAAGCAGGCCGTCGCCAATCCGCTCGATATTTCAGCGGCGCTCAAGGAGATGCTGCCGCAGATCCAGGCTTCACTGCCGCAGGGCATGAAGATCGAGATTGCGTTCGACAGCACGATCTTCATCGAGAAATCGATCGACGAGGTGTACCGGACGGTTGCCGAAGCGGTGCTGCTGGTGATCCTGGTGATCTTCCTGTTCCTGCGAAGCTGGCGCGCGACGCTGATCCCGCTGGTGACGATCCCGGTGTCGCTGATCGGCGCCTTCGCGCTGATGTATGCATTTGGATTCACCATCAACACGCTGACCTTGCTGGCGATGGTGCTGGCGATCGGCCTGGTGGTCGATGACGCCATCGTCATGCTCGAAAACATCTTCCGCCACGTCGAGGAAGGCATGCCGCCCTTCGAGGCGGCGTTGAAGGGCAGCAAGGAGATTGGTTTCGCAATCGTGGCGATGACGCTGACGCTGGTCGCCGTGTACGTGCCGCTGGCGTTCTCCACCGGGCGCACCGGCAAGCTGTTCGTCGAGTTCGCATTGACCCTTGCCGGCGCGGTGCTGGTCTCCGGCTTTACCGCGTTGACGTTGTCGCCAATGATGGCGTCCAAGTTGTTGCGTCACGAAAAGAAGCATGGACGTTTCTACGCCGCCGGCGAGCGTGTGCTCGGCTGGTTGGATCGCGGTTATCGCCGCGTCCTCGGTGCGGGCCTGCGCGGCAAGTGGATCGTCGTGGCCGTCGCCGCGGTGGTGTTCGGACTCGCCTTCGGCTTGTTCCGTGCGTTGCCGAACGAGCTCGCGCCGCAGGAAGACCAGGGCTTCATCATCGGCTTCGGTATCGCGCCGGAAGGTTCCACACCCGAGTACACCGACCGCTACGCACGGATGATGGAAGGGGCGTTCGCCGGCATCCCGCAGGTAAGGCAATACTTCCAGATCGTGGGATTCCCGGCGGTCACCAATACCATCGGCTTCGTGATGCTGAAGGACTGGGACGAGCGCGACGTGTCCACGGCCGAGGTGCAAGGCCAGCTGTTCCCGCAGTTCATGGGCATTCCCGGGATCCTGGCATTCCCGACGCTGCCGCCGCCGCTGGGACAGGATGGTTTCGGCCAGCCGGTCAGCTTCGTGGTGCAAAGCACGGGAACCTGGGAAGAACTTGGCGACACGGTGCAGAAGCTGATGGCCAGGATGGCGCAGAACCCGCAGCTGACCAATCCTGATTCCGACCTCAAGCTCGACAAGCCGCAGCTCAAGCTGGCACTCGATCGGGACAAGGTCGCCGCGGTCGGCAGCGATGTGGCAACGGTCGGGCGTACGCTGGAAACATTGCTGGGCGGACGCAACGTCACGCGGTTCAAGAAGGGTTCCGAGCAATACGACGTGATCCTGCAGGTGGAGGATGCCGATCGCCGCACGCCAGGCGACTTGAGCAACATCTTCGTCCGCGCGCGGGGCGGTGGGATGGTGCAGCTGTCCAACCTGGTCAGCGTCGAGGAGACAGTCGCCGCCAAGGAGCTCAACCACTTCAACAAGCTGCGCGCCGCCACCATCAGCGCCGGGCTCGCGCCCGGTTATTCGATGGGCGAGGCAATCACGTGGATGGAAGCGGCGTTGAAGGAAGTGGCGCCGGAAGCCCAGTACGACCTGGGCGGACAGAGCCGTGAGTTCCGCGAGTCGTCCAGCGATTTTGCCTTGATCTTCGGACTGGCGATCATCTTCATCTTCCTGGTGCTCGCCGCACAGTTCGAGAGCTGGAAGGATCCCTTCGTGATCCTGCTGGCCGTACCGCTAACCGCGTTCAAC
>JBDSEX010000179.1:0-3452 GCA_039919835.1 Luteimonas sp. | reverse complement strand
TGCCGATCAACAGCGACGCCGGCGCACGCACGAATTCGAGGAACAGGCCAAGCGGCAGCACCACACCGAGCTTGGCGCGTGGAAACAGCGCGAGGTAGGCGCCGATCACCGCCGACACCGCGCCGCTGGCGCCGATGATGACGCGGTCGGGCGCGTTGATCGCAAGGACCGTCGCCAGATTGGCGACGGCGCCGCCGAGCAGGAACAGTGCCAGGAATCGCCACGGTCCCATTGCGCGCTCGGCAGGCAGGCCGAAGATCAAGAGGAACACGAGGTTGCCGAGCAGATGCGCCCAGTCCGCATGCAGGAACAGCGCCGTGACCAGCCGCAACGCGCGCCCGTCGCGGATGGCGTCGATCCACATTCCGGGTGACGTGAGTCCGCCCGACAACGCACCCCAGTCCAGCACCAGCGCTCGGTAGCTGCCGTCGGGTCGCGCGATCACCCACATGAAGACCACCCACAACAGCACGAACAGCATGGGCGTGGCCCAACGCAGGTCGCGGGTCTTGCGGGAGGGGATGGAAACGAACATGGTCGGGTGATGGCTCGGTGGTTGCTGGACCGTCGCTGGCGGCGACGGGATCGGCTGGTCCGGAGCGCACGGCTGATCACTCGTGTTCCCGGCGTAAGCGCGGATGCCCACAGCCGCATGTCCATCCGCTGCGCGTACGGTATCGTATGCCGCACATTGCTCGCTAAACGCCGCTCGATTCGCATGGGCAAGGCGCCCGCCCCCGCATACGATGGAGATCCACATGCAGACGCTGCCACGCACGACCCGTATTTCCGCCCTTGCACTCGCTATCGTCGGATCGCTCGCCGTCGGCAACGTTGCCGCGTCCGGTTTCAGGATCAACGAGAACAGCGTCAGGGGCATGGGGCGCGCGTTTGCCGGTTCCGCCGTCACCAATGGCGATGCCGCCGTGGTCACCAACAATCCGGCGGCCATGTCGGGCGTCGATCAGAATGTGTTCCAGACCAGCGTCACCTGGATCGATCTTGATGCCGATTTCACCGGTGGCGGCACGGCTGCGGCGGGCTCGCCGCTGGCCAGCCCGTTGCGCGGCGGCAACGGCGGCGATCCCTCCGATGCGGCTGCGGTCCCGGCGACCGCCGCCATTTTCCCGATCCACGAGGACACCGGCCTGACCTTCGGCGCCATGATCAGCGCGCCATTCGGCCTCAAGACCGAATGGGAAGACGGCTGGGTTGGCCGCTACAACGCGATCACCTCGGAAGTGACGGTCATCGACCTGACCCTCGCGGCGGCGGTCGATGTCACCGACCGCTTTTCGGTGGGCGTCGGCTTCATCTACGAGCGCGCAGAAGTCACCTTGTCCAACGACATCGATTTCGGTACGGGCATCTGCGCGCTGAGCATCACGCTGTGCACCACACCGACCCCGGCGACCGCGCCGTTCGGTCCGCAGAAGAACGACGGCCGCGTGGTGGTGGAGGGCGACGATACCGGGGTCGGCTTCGTCGCCGGATTGCAGTTCCGTCCAACCGATGCATTGACGATCGGCTATTCGCACCGCTCGGAAATCGACCACAACCTGACCGGCGGCGCCGATTTCAGCGGCGTGCCGGCGATCGTCGCGGGCAGCGGCCGTTTCAGCGACACCAGTGTCACCGCACCCCTCACGCTGCCGAGCATCGACACCCTCAGCGTGATGTACCGCATCAACGACAACGTCGCACTGATGGCGGACGCCGTGCGCACCGGCTGGAGTTCGCTGCGCAACGTCACCGTCAACTTCGCCAATCCGCGGCAGGGATCGACGGTGGAGGAATTCAACTGGGATGACACCATGTTCTATTCGCTGGGCGGCGAGTGGGCGATGAGCGACCGCTTCACCTTCCGCGCCGGGGTGGCCTTCGACGAAACCCCGACCAACGACCTGACCCGCACCCCGCGCCTGCCCGACGCGGATCGCAAATGGTTGTCGGCAGGCGTGACCTGGAACGCCAGCGAACACCTCAGCATCGACGCCGGCTACACCCACATCATGGTCGACGACCCGACCGTCAACAACGCGCGCTCCTCGAGCGGCTCGACGTTGACCGGCAGCTTTGACGCGCAGGCAAACCTGTTTGGGGTGGGTGCGCAGTACCGCTTCTGATCGATCTTTGATGCGCCAAAAAAAGGACCCCGCAAGGCGGGGTCTTTTTTTGCTCGTCGTTCCCGCGGAGCCGGGGCACCAAGGACGTACATGCTCGACCCGTGGGGATGGCTCGGCGTGAGTGGCCTGCCAGGTGCTTCCGCCTCCGCCGCCAGGGCCAGAGAGCCAGGCGAGTCACGATCATTCGCCCAGCGTCAACAACGATGCATTCCCCCCTGCCGCCGTCGTATTGACCGTCACGGTCTTCTCCGTGGCAAACCTCGGAAGATAGTGCGGTCCGCCAGCCTTCGGCCCGGTGCCGCTGAGGCCTTGCCCGCCGAACGGCTGCACGCCGACCACCGCGCCGATCTGGTTGCGGTTGACGTAGGTGTTGCCGACGTTGACGCGCGCGACGATGCGGTCGACGGTTTCGTCGATGCGCGAATGGATGCCGAGCGTCAGGCCGTAACCCGTTGCGTTGATTGCATCGATGACCTTGTCGAGTTCGGTGCCTTTCCAGCGCACCACGTGCAGTGCCGGGCCGAACACTTCTCTTTGCAGGCGGTCGATGGAATCGATTTCCCATGCACTTGGCGCGAAGAACGTCCCGTTGGCGACCTCGCCATCCATCGGCGCCTGCGCGATGAGTGTCGCCTCGCTGCGCATGCGCGTCGCGTGCTGGTCGAGCATGCACAGCGCATCGCTGTCGATCACCGGGCCGACATCGGTGGAGAGCAGCCCGGGATCGCCCACTTTCAGTTCGGCCATCGCGCCGGCCAGCATCGCGACGACTTTGTCGGCGATGTCCTCCTGCACGAACAGCACGCGCGCGGCGGAGCAACGCTGGCCGGCGGAGGTGAATGCGGACGAAATCGCATCCTTGACCAGTTGTTCCGGCAGGGCCGAGGAGTCGGCGATGAAGGCATTCTGGCCGCCGGTTTCGGCGATCAGCACGCCGATCGCGGCATCACGTCCGGCCAGCGAACGATTGATCGCACGCGCCGTGTCGGTGGAGCCGGTAAAGGCGACGCCCGCCACGCGCGGATCCTTGGTCAACGCCGCGCCGACCGTCGCGCCGTCGCCCGGCACGAACTGCAGCACCGCTTCGGGCACGCCGGCTTCATGTAGCAGCTTCACTGCGGCATGGCCGATGAGATTGGTTTGTTCGGCCGGTTTCGCGATGACGCTGTTGCCGGCGGCCAGCGCCGCGGCGATCTGTCCGGCAAAAATGGCCAGCGGGAAATTCCACGGACTGATGCAGACGAATACGCCGCGGCCCTGCAACAGCAACGTGTTGGATTCGCCGGTCGGGCCT
Source organism: Luteimonas sp. (assembly GCA_039919835.1). Taxonomy (GTDB): domain Bacteria; phylum Pseudomonadota; class Gammaproteobacteria; order Xanthomonadales; family Xanthomonadaceae; genus JALYOU01. The sequence continues at coordinate 32 of JBDSEX010000179.1, read as the reverse complement.
GGCAGCGCCTCGGGCGCGAACAGCTTCCGCGC
>JBDSEX010000157.1:0-12911 GCA_039919835.1 Luteimonas sp. | reverse complement strand
ACAACTGCGCGAACTGGTTGGCACGCTCCGGCGGCAGTTTCATTTCTCCGATGAACCCGGACGCGACATTTCGATCGAACTCGATCCGCGCTTCATTCCCATGGACGACGTCACCGCGCTCGCGGAGATCGGCTTCAATCGCGCAAGTCTCGGCGTACAGGATTTCGATCCGCTGGTGCAGGCCGCGGTCAACCGCATCCAGAGTGTCGGGCAGACCCGCGCGGTCATCGACGCCTGCCGCGCCAGTGGCTTCCGTTCGATCAACGTCGACCTGATCTACGGTTTGCCGAAGCAGAACGCGGAAGGCTTCGCACGCACGCTCGACACGGTAGTGGACATGCGCCCTGACCGCATCGCGGTCTACAGCTACGCGCATCTTCCGGAACTGTTCAAGGCGCAGAAACAGATCGATGCCGCCGGGCTGCCGTCGCTGGACTCCAAGCTCGGTCTGCTGGAGATGGCCATCGAGAAGCTCACAACGGCGGGTTACGTCTACATCGGCATGGACCACTTCGCGCTCCCCGACGACGAGCTCGCGCTGGCGCAGGCGCGCGGTGGCCTGCATCGCAACTTCATGGGTTACACGACGCACGCCGACAGCGACCTGATCGGCCTGGGTGTCAGCGCCATCAGCCATATCGGCGACAGCTTCAGCCAGAACCCGCGCGACCTGCACAGCTGGCAAGTGGCGATCGACGAAGGCCGCCTGCCTGTATTTCGCGGCATGCGGCTGAGCGACGACGATTGCCTGCGTGCCGACCTGATCCAGTCGTTGATGTGCCAGGGCGCAATCCCGGTCGCGGCATTGGAAGGCCGCTACGGGATCGACTTTGCACGCTATTTCGCCGATGCGCTCTTGCAGTTGCAGCCACTGGTGGACGACGACCTGGTGCGCTTCGAGCCTGGTCGGATCGTTGCTTCACCCACGGGCCGGCTGCTCTTGCGTAACATCGCGATGTGCTTCGACCGCTATCTCCCCCCCTTCCCCGATCTGTCGGCATCGGCCCCTCCCCGCTTCTCGAGCGCGATCTGAGCGCAGCGGGCGCTCGTCCTTGACTGGCCTCGTCTTCCCACAGATCGACAGCACGCTACTGGCCGACGACGGCGATACGTATCGGTTCTGTTCGACCTGCGCGTTCTCGCAGGCATGCATGGCCGAAGGCATGGACAAGCGGGCATTGCAGGACCTGCACGTCCTGATGCAGCACATCGGCCCGTTGCAGGCCGGAGACCATATCTTCCGCGAGGGCGATCCGTTCGAAGCGATCGCCTCCGTGCGCGCAGGAACGGTCAAGACCTACCTGGTCGACCGCGACGGACGTGAGCACGTGCTCGGTTTCCACCTCCCGGGCGAGGTCATCGGCCTCAATGCGGTGGACGAGGAACGCTATCCCTGTAATGCGGTTGCCCTCGACACGGTGATGCTGTGCCGGTTCTCGTTTCCGAAGATGGCGGTGCTGGCGGCGCGCCTGCCGGGGTTGCAGCAGCATCTGTTCCGGCTGCTCAGCCGCGACATCGGCAGCGCCGAGCAGCTCACCGGCGACTGGACGGCAGACGAGCGCATGGCGGCGTTCCTGATTGGCCTGTCGCGGCGCCTGGCTGCGCGCGGGTTTTCGGCCGAGCGATTCCAGCTGACCATGCCGCGCACCGATATCGCCAACTATCTCCGCCTCGCGCCGGAAACAGTGAGCAGAGTGCTCAAGCGGTTCCAGGACGATGGCTTTCTCAAGGTCGATCGGCGCGAGCTGGAACTGCTGGACATGGCCCGGCTCGAAGCGCTCGCCCTGCCGGTACTTCGGCACTGATCCACTCCGTCACCGCACGGTCAACGTTTTCGGCCACTGGCAGCTGCTCGCATGGTCACTTGACCTGAATCATGGTGAGGCCACGACGCCCAGCCGAACATGGCCAGGTCGATCGTGGAGAGTCAGCATGAGCAATACCCGAAAGCTCTGGATGGCGCTGGCTGTCCTGCTCGTCACCTCGTTCTCCGTGCTGCTGTGGGCAGGCAGCCAGATCTTCCGCGCCGCACCGCCGATGCCGGAAAAAGTGGTCGCGCAGGACAGCACGGTGATCTACACCCGTGCCGACATCGAGCGTGGCCGCCAGGTCTGGCAGTCGATCGGCGGGATGCAACTTGGCTCGATCTGGGGCCATGGCGCCTATGTCGCGCCGGACTGGAGCGCGGACTGGCTGCATCGCGAGGCAACCGACGTACTCGACATCTGGGCGCGTCGCGACGGCGGCATGACGACGTACGCGGAGTTGCCGGTGGAGCAGCAAGCCGCGCTTCGGGGGCGCCTGCAGGAGATGATGCGGGCCAATACCTACGACCCGGCAACGAAAGCAATCACGCTGACCGAGGATCGTGCGCTGGCGCTGTCCAATGTCGCCGCGCATTACGTGAGCCTGTTCGGTAACGACCCCGCGACCGCCGAGTTGCGCGAGGCGTACGCGATGAAGGAGGGCACGGTCGGCTCCGTCGAACACCGGCGCGCGCTCACCGCATTCTTCTGGTGGACCGCGTGGGCGGCGACCACCGAACGCCCGGCGGTGAGCGGCGACTCGCTGGTGCCCGACAAGGCGGGCGTGGTCAGCAAGAAGGTCACCTACACCAACAACTGGCCGAGCGAGCCGCTGGTCGGCAACATCCCGCCGCCGGCGTTGTGGGTGTGGTCGGCCTTCAGCATGCTGTTCCTGATCGCCGGCATCGCGCTGCTGGGCTGGCATTACGCGGTCACCCACGGCCGGGGCGAGGAGCAGCACACGATTCCAACGTCGGACCCGTTCGCGCTGCTGCGGATCACGCCCTCGATGCGAGCGACGGCGAAATATTTCTGGGTAGTGCTGGCGCTGTTCCTGGCGCAGATCCTGCTTGGCGCGATCACTGCCCACTACCAGGTCGAGGGCCAGGAGGCTTACGGCTTCGCGTTGTCGAATTACCTGCCCTCCTCGCTTGCGCGCACATGGCACACGCAACTGGCAGTGCTGTGGATTGCGACTGCATGGCTGGCCACCGGCTTGTACATCGCGCCAGCGCTGTCGGGGCACGAGCCAAGATTCCAGCGCTTCGGAGTCAACTTCCTGTTCGTCTCGCTGCTGCTGATCGTTGTCGGCGGTTTTGCCGGGCAGTGGTTCGCGGTGATGCAGATGCTGCCGCTCGACTACAACTTCTGGTTTGGCCACCAGGGTTGGGAATACGCCGACCTCGGCCGCTTCTGGCAGTGGTACCTGTTCATCGGACTGCTTCTGTGGGTGACGCTGGTCGGCCGTTCGCTGTGGCCAATCCTGCGAGGACCGGCGAATGATTCGCGGTCGATCATCGGCCTGCTGTTCCTGTCGACAGTGGCGATCGGGCTGTTCTACGGTGCGGCGTTGATGTGGGGCGAGCACACGCATATCTCCGAAGTCGAATACTGGCGCTGGTGGCTGGTGCACCTTTGGGTCGAAGGATTCTTCGAGGTGTTCGCGACCGCCGTGATGGCGTTGATCTTTACGCGCTTGGGGCTGGTCAGGACAGCGACTGCGAACATCGCGGTGCTGTTCGCCACCATCGTATTCATGGCCGGCGGCGTGCTCGGCACGTTGCATCATCTGTATTTCGTGGGCACGCCCATCTCGGTGGTCGCGCTTGGCGCGAGTTTCAGCGCACTGGAAGTGGTGCCGCTGGCCTACCTCGGCTTCGAGGCGTACCACACCTGGAAACTCGGCCAGTCCACGCCGTGGATGGCGCGCTACAAATGGCCGGTGCTGTTCTTCATCGCGGTATCGTTCTGGAACCTGGTCGGCGCGGGGTTGTTCGGCTTCCTGATCAACCCGCCGCTGTCGCTGTACTACATGCAGGGCCTCAACCTGACCGCGCTGCATGCCCACACCGCCCTGTTCGGCGTGTACGGCATGCTCGGTATCGCGCTGGTGCTGTTCTGCCTGCGCGGCCTGCGAGGACACATGGTGTGGGACACCCGGATGCTGAAGGTGGCGTTCTGGTCGCTCAACATCGGCCTGGCATTGATGGGCGTGCTGACATTGTTGCCGCTGGGCACGATGCAACTGCTGGCGGCGATCGAGCACGGCTATGCCTATGCACGCTCGGCCGAGTTCATGCAGAAGCCCATCGTCGAACTGCTGATCTGGATGCGCATGCCGGGCGACGTGATCTTCAGCATCGGCGCACTGGCACTGAGCTGGTTCGTGTTCCGTTTGTGGGTAGCACCGCGGCGTGAGCCGGTGCTGCGAGGCGACGCAGATCCGGTCGATCCCCGCTGATCCAGAACCACACATCGCCGGGCTACCACTGAGGAGCAGGGCCACGGTGCCATCGCCATCGCTGCAACAACTCTCTCCTCGCCTGCTGGGCAGTGCGCCGCATCGTCTGATGTTCTTCATCGGCGCCAGCAACCTGCTGCTGGCGATGGCGTGGTGGTCGGCGTGGCTGCTTGCCGCGCGCTGGCCGTCGTTCGCGATGCCGCAGTCCGCGCCCTATGCAGGCTGGTTGCATGCGTTCGTGATGCAGTACCAGGTGCTGCCGAGTTTCTTCTTCGGCTTCATGCTGACCGTGTTCCCGAAATGGATGGGACTACGCGAACTCGAACGCTGGCGATATCTTCCGGTTGGACTAGGACTATTTGGCGGACAGGTTGCGACCCTGATCGGCGCACTCGGCTGGCAGGTCGGCATCTCCGTTGGCATGCTGCTGACGCTGGCGGGATGGATTGCCGCGATCGTCGCGCTCGGCCCCATGTTGTGGCGCGAAACAGGCGTCACTTGGCACGCACGTTCGTGTTTCACAGCGCTTTGCCTGGGTCTTTTCGGGCTGCTGGCCTGGATGGTCTTCGTGCTGGGCGCCGGTCCGGGTTGGTTGTTCGCCAGCATCAAGATCGGCAGCTTCGGTTTGTTGTTGCCGGTGTACATGACGGTCGCGCACCGGATGTTTCCATTCTTCGCCGGCAGTGTCATGCCGGGTTACCAGCCTTGGCGTCCACTTTGGCTGCTCGGCGTGTTCTGGGCCTTCGCACTCTTGCATCTCGCGATCGAACTGCTGCATGGCGCTCGCTGGCTGTGGCTTGCGGACATCCCGTTGCTCGCATTGACCTCGCTCATGCTGTGGCGATGGTGGCCGCGTGGTCCGAAACCAGCAATCCTGTCGGTGCTGTTCGTTGGCCTGGCGTGGTTGCCGATCGCTTTTGCGCTGTACGTCATCAAGAGTCTGGCGTTGCTGACGAGCGGCGCTGCCTGGCTTGGACGCGCGCCGGCGCATGCGTTGTTCATCGGCTTCTTCGGCAGTGTCTTGATCGCGATGGTGACGCGAGTGACGCAGGGGCATTCCGGCCGACCGCTGGTAATGCCGCGCGCGGCGTGGTTCGCGTTCATTGCGATCCAGGTGGTTGCGCTGATGCGCATCGCCGCCGAACTCGTGCCCGACGGCATGGCCTGGCAAGGCGCTGCGGCGCTTGCGTGGGTGGTGGCGTTCGTACCATGGGTTGTGCGCATCGGCCGCATCTACCTTGCGCCGCGCGCGGACGGCAAGCCGGGTTAGAGAAGGCGCCCCATGATCGACTTCTATCCGCAGATCAAGTGGGTGCACATCGCATCGGTCATCGTCAGCGGCATGCTGTTCCTGTTGCGCGGGCTGCTGGTGCAGGCAGGGCGGGAACGGCTCGCAATGCTGGCGCCGTTGCGTTTCCTCAGCTACGGCATCGATACCGTTCTGCTCAGCGCTGCGCTGATGCTGCTGACCATTCTGCCGGACGGGATGTTCGCGAACGGTTGGCTGACGGTGAAGCTTGTGTTGGTGGTTGTTTACGTCGTGCTGGGCAGCGTGGCGTTGAAGCGCGGCCGCACGGCGCGCGTGCGGACGTGGTGTTTAATCGCAGCGCTCGCGGACTATGCCACGATCATCGGAATTGCCCGCGCACACCATCCGCTGGGCTGGTGGCTTCCATGGATGGGTTGACGCACAGCTGCTGCAGGCGGCGGCCGGCGGATGGCAAGGCGTCCTCTTCGCCACGCATGCCATCCTCGAGCAAACCACGCTTCGGCAGCGCGCAATCGATGCCTGCGGCATCCAGCGAGTCCGCCACTCCGGACATCGGCTGCGACGCATATCCATTCCACTCGAATTCGCCTGGCATCGCACCTGCTCCGGCCCATGAATACAGGGTCCAGCAGACCACCTATCGCGTCGGGTGCCCTTGACCCCGATCAAGCCGCCACCTTTTTCCCCGGGGTCGCCCCGGGCTTGATCCAAGTCATGGGAGGGCAGCGGTCGCGACTCTAGAGTGGGGCATGGTCGGAGCGTATCCAAAACACGCTGCGACGAACCTTGGAGAACCGACATGACTGTGCATACCGCCCAACCCATCCCACTCGCACTCGATACGCATCACGACATTCGCGACTGGTCGGACCGTGTCGCCTTCGCGATCACCCGCAGCCTGCGTTTCCTTGCCGATACTTTCTTTGCCAAGCGCTACGGCAATCGCGCGATCGTGCTGGAAACCGTTGCCGCGGTACCGGGCATGGTCGGCGCCGCGCTCGTGCACCTGCGTTGCCTGCGCTGGATGCGCGATGACGAGGGCTGGATCCGCACGTTGATGGACGAAGCCGAGAACGAGCGCATGCACCTGATGACGTTCGTCGAGATCGCGCAACCCAGCTGGATCGAACGGATGCTGGTGTTGCTTGCACAGGCGGCGTTCTTCACGTTCTTCCTGGTGCTCTACATCGTCTCCTCGCGCACCGCGCACCGGCTGGTCGGTTATTTCGAGGAACAGGCGGTAATCAGCTACACGCAGTACCTGGAAGAGATCGATGCGGGCCGCGTCGACAACGTGCCGGCACCGCAGATCGCACTCGACTACTGGAAACTGCCGGCCAACGCACGGTTGCGCGAGGTGGTGGTCGCGGTTCGCGCGGACGAGGCCGAGCACCGCGACGTCAACCACGGTTTCGCCGACTCGCTCTCGCGCCCTTCGCCCGTCATCGCCGACCAGGCAAGTTGATCCGCATCCAACAGGAAGCCCGCCCATGAAGCGCGTACTGAGCTGTCTCGCCATCGCCGCGCTTTTGACGGCGATCGGCTGCAACAGGGAATCCACGGAGGACGCTTCCGTTGCCGCCACCGATACTGGCGGTTCACTCAAGGGCGACTTCGGTCCGCCGCAAGGGCCGGACATCAAGGCAGTCCTGAGCAGCCCGCCGATGGTGCCGCCGGCCACCGGCCGCACGACGCCGGCCAAGGTCATCGTCGAACTGGACGTGGTCGAGAAGGACATGGCGATTTCCGAAGGCGTCAGCTACACCTTCTGGACCTTCGGCGGCACCGTGCCGGGGAATTTCATCCGCGTGCGCCAGGGCGACACGGTGGTGTTCCACCTGCGCAACATGCCCGACTCGAAAATGCCGCACAACATCGACCTGCACGGCGTCACCGGTCCGGGTGGAGGTGCGGCGTCGAGCTTCACCGCGCCGGGCCACGTCTCGCGCTTCACCTTCAAGGCACTCAACGCCGGCCTCTTCGTCTACCACTGCGCAACCGCGCCGGTCGGCATGCACATCGCCAACGGCATGTACGGATTGATCCTGGTGGAGCCGCCGGAAGGCCTGCCGCCGGTCGACAAGGAGTACTACGTGATGCAGGGCGATTTCTACACCGCCGGCAAGTATCGGGAGAAGGGCCACCAGGCCTTCGACATGCAGAAAGGCATCGACGAGAACCCGACCTACGTGCTGTTCAACGGCAGCGAGGGGGCGCTCACCGGCGACAAGGCGCTGACCGCCAAGGTCGGCGATACCGTGCGCCTTTTCGTCGGCAATGGCGGTCCTAACCTTGTCTCGAGCTTCCACGTGATCGGTGAGATCTTCGACAAGGTCTGGTTCGAAGGCGGTAGCAAGTTCCAGGAAAACGTGCAGACCACGCTGATCCCGTCGGGCGGCGCGGCGATCATGGAATTTCACCTGGAGGTGCCGGGCAGCTATGTGATTGTCGATCACTCCATCTTCCGCGCGTTCAACAAGGGCGCGCTGGCGATCCTCAAAGCCGAAGGCCCGGAGAACCTGGCGATCTACTCGGGCAAGGAAGTCGACGCCACGTATATCGGTGATCGTGCGCAGCCGAACCTGGGGGCCGTCGCCGTGGCAGCGACAGCAGCCAAGACTGGCGCACTGACCCTTGCCGACCAGATCGAGGCGGGCAAAGCGTTGTTCGCCGGTACCTGCTCCACCTGCCACCAGCCCAATGGCGAAGGCATGGCTGGCGTGTTCCCCCCGCTGGCGAAGTCCGATTACCTCAAGGCCAATCCCGAGCGCATCGTCGACGTGATGCTGCATGGCCTGACCGGTCCGGTTGCCGTCAACGGCAAGGACTACAACTCGGTGATGCCGCCGATGAGCCAACTGACGGATGACGAGGTCGCCAACATCGGCACCTATGTACTCAACAGCTGGGGCAACCCGGGCGGCAAGATCAGCAAGGCCGAGGTGACCGAACGCCGCAAGGCGCCGCCCGTGGCCGGTGCCGGTGCGGAGCACTGATGCCCAGTGTGGAGCACCGAGTGATCCGACGCGTGGTCGTGTTGCTGCTGCTGGTATTTCCCGCGGTCCTCGTGGCCGGCGTCGCGGGATACGCGAAGCTGCCGGGAGGCAGCTTCCGCACTTCGCTGAAATACGAGGACTTGAAGGGTCCCGTGCGCATCGCTCCGTTCGCGTTGATGCGCACGCCGGTGACCAATGGCGAGTTCCTGGGCTTCGTGAAACAACATCCGCAGTGGCGGCGTGATCGTGTCGCAAGCGTGCTCGCAGAGCCGCGGTACCTGTCGCACTGGGCCGGACCCGCAATCCTCGGTGCCACGGCATTGCCGCAACAACCGGTCGTGCAGATGAGCTGGTTTGCCGCGCAAGCGTACTGCGAGGCGCAGGGCGCGCGTTTGCCGACATGGGTTGAATGGGAATATGCGGCCGCGGCCGACGAGACGCACCGTGACGCCCGCAAGGATCCAGCCTGGCGCGACCGCATGCTGTCCTGGTATTCGAAACCCTCCAGCCAGGCGCTGCCACGCGCCGGCCTGCAGTCGCCGAATGTGTACGGCTTGCAGGACCTCCATGGCCTGGTGTGGGAATGGACCGAGGATTTTTCCTCACTACTGGTCTCCGGCGACAACCGCAACCAGGGCGATGCCGACACGGCGAAGTTCTGCGGCGCCGGGGCGCTGTCGATGGACGATCGCGACAATTACGCGGTGCTGATGCGGGTGGCGATGCTGTCCTCGCTCGAGGCCCGCGACACCACCGCAAACCTCGGCTTTCGTTGCGCAAAGGACTTGAATTGAAGCGGTTCCGCCCTGCCCTCGCCTGCCTGCTGCTGGCGGCCGCGGGCGCCTGCGCGGCGCAGACGCCGTTGTCATTGCCGAAAGATTCGGTTTACCAACTGCCGTTGAAGCTCACCGACCAACACGGCAAGTCCTGGGACTGGCGCGGCAAGCGCGGCAAACCTCAGCTCGTGGCAATGTTCTACACGTCGTGCCCGTACATCTGCCCGCTGATCGTCGACAGCGGCAAGGCGGTCGAGCACGCGCTGGCCCCAGCCGAACGCGCCCGGCTCGGCATCCTGCTGATCAGCATGGATCCCAAGCGCGACAACCCTGCGGCGTTGATGGCGGTCGTGATCAAACGCAAGCTCGACCCTGCACGCTGGTCGCTGGCCAGTCCCAAGCCGAACGATGTACGCGGGGTCTCCGGCGTGCTCGGCGTGCGTTACCGCGCGGTCGCCGATGGCGGGTTCAACCACACCAGCGCGCTGGTGTTGCTCGATCGGGAGGGCCGCATCGTGGCCCGCACCGAAAAAATCGGCAGCCGGGTCGATGCCGAATTCATGGTTGCCGTGCGCGCTGCGTTGACGCCCCTGGCAAAAGGCCGGCGGTCAACGCAGCGGCCGTCGCAGGTGGCGCACGAACAAGGCAGGTGATGGGGCCGCAACGCACCGGTTGCAAAGAGGGTTCATCGAAGGGGTTCAGCGGCTTTCGGGCCACGCCGGAGGTTGACGAAGCATTCGAAACCTTATCCTTGGCCAGCGATCAGTCGGCACTCTGATCCTTATTCTGTTTTGAACGGATCTTGCGCAACGCATCCAGCTTTTCCTTGAGCTTGATTTCAAGCCCGCGATCCACCGGCTCGTAGTACACACGTTCACCCATCGCGTCGGGAAACCCGGTTTGACCGATGGCGATGCCATCGGGTGCGTCGTGATCGTATTGATAGCCCTTGCCATAGCCGAGCTCTTTCATCAGTTTCGTCGGCGCGTTGCGGATGTGCATGGGCACGTCCTGCGTTCCGTATTCGACGACGTCGCGTTTGGCCGCGCTGAACGCCACATAGGCGGAATTGGATTTTGCAGTGGTGGCGAGATAGATCACGACCTGCGCAAGCGCGAGATCGCCTTCGGGGCTGCCAAGTCTGTCGTACGCGTCCCAGGCTTCGATGGACATCTGTAGTGCGCGCGGGTCGGCGAGGCCGATGTCTTCCACCGCCATGCGCGTCAGTCGGCGCGCGAGGTAAATGGGATCGCAGCCGCCATCGAGCATGCGGCTGAACCAGTACAGGGCCGCATCGGGATTGGAACTGCGCACTGATTTGTGCAGTGCGGAGATCTGGTCGTAGAACTGCTCGCCGCCCTTGTCGAACCGGCGGGTACGATCGGCAAGGACCTGACCGAGGGTGCGCCCATCGATTTCCCTGCCCTGCCCCTCTTCGGTTTCGACGGCAAGCTCACTGGCGATTTCCAGCAGCGTCAGGCCACGCCGCACGTCGCCATCGGCGGCGCCGGCGATCTCGCGCAAGGCGTCGCCGCCGATGCGCAGGTTCTGTCCGCCAAGTCCGCGATCGTCGTCAACCAAGGCGCGTTGCAGTGCCGCGACGATGTCGTCGGTGGAGACGGCTTCCATCACGTGCACGCGGCAGCGCGACAGCAGTGCGGAGTTCAGTTCGAATGAAGGATTTTCGGTGGTCGCGCCGACGAACAGGATGGTGCCGCGTTCGATATGCGGGAGGAACGCGTCTTGCTGCGCCTTGTTGAACCGATGCACCTCGTCGACGAACAGGACCGTGCGCCTTCCTTCGGCGAAGCGATGCGCCGCTTCTGCGAGGAACTGCCGGACTTCAGGCAATCCGGCAAGAACGGCGGAAATTGCGCGAAATTCGGCATCGGAATACTTGGCCAGCAACAGGGCAAGCGTGGTCTTGCCACAGCCAGGGGGGCCCCACAACACCATCGAATGCACATGGCCGCCTTCGATTGATTCACGCAGCGCAGAGCCCGGAGCGAGCAGGCGACGTTGGCCGACCATGTCGTCAAGCGTATGCGGACGCATGCGTTCGGCGAGAGGACGCAGGGCGTCACGATCGACGCTCAGCAGATCCGGCGTATCGACGGAGAAAGTGTGTTTGCGCTTGGCCACGGGCGTCTGGATGTGGATTGCACACACGATACCAAGTTGTTGCCGAGCGCAACGCCTGGCGTCGCTTGCCAGTGCGAACGCGTGGCAACGGTGGGCTTGACTGACAGCAGCGCTCTCGTTGCCGTCATTGAAAAGCCTAGGAAGCTTCGCCGCCCGGGCTGCGACAACTTCCGATCAACGCTTGCTCAAAGCGATGCGAACGTCTCGCCGGGGGCCTGACTGGCAGAGCTCCCAAGTTCGTAATCAACTTGCAGCCATTTATCCAGTTTGCGATCGTAGACGGCGGTGACGAGCGCTTCAGCGCCACCCTCTCCTTCGAATTGGGCGACGCCCGTCGCGCGCACCTGGATGAAGCGTTTGCCCGCGTTGCGCGCGGTGATGTCATCCAGCGACAGGCTGACTGCCTGCTGCGCGAATTCCTCGCCCATCGCGTTCTGTACGCGCCTGGAAAGTGCGCGGGCCAACGCGGAGTCCGCGTCCATGGACTCGCCGCCGTTACCGATCGCAAGACGGGGGTAATACACGCTCGCCTGTTCAGTGTCGTACAACGCATCGAATGTGAAATCGAGCCACTCGCTTTGGCCGCCGATCTGCAGGCTGCCGTTGCCACGGAGCACGCGCTCCTGGAGGTTGGCAGGCAACACGTCGACCTTGGCTAGTTTCACCTGTACTGCGTTCTCGCCGAACTGCCGGGAGATGGCTCCGATGACCGCAGCCGCTGCAGCACCGTCGATGGCTTCACGCCCCTCGGCACGGGATTCCGGCTTCTCGCCCAGGGCTTGTCCGATCACGACCACAGGTGATTGCGACGGAGATTGCTTCTGCGCCTGCGATGCAAGTGAGGTCGCACCGATACCGCATGCCAGCAACACGGCGAGGGAGAGAGAAGTGCGTGTCATCGGAAAGCTCCACGTGGACATTCCACGGTGTCACTTTCGTGCGTGTCTGGTGGATGCCGTGTGAGAACCCGGCTGTCAAACTGAACCTCGCTGGAATCGAGGGAAGTGACGACGCTCTCAAGTTGCACGCACCCATCTTTGCCTTGGCACGACGATCGTCGGCCTGGAGATCCTGTTGGACACGAACCGATTTACGGTCGCCCGGGGTGCGAGCTGGATGCAGGTCGACAATAAACCCTGCGCTTGGCGGTTCAGCTGTCCCCAACCACATCAACGCCTTTCGCCGGCGTGTAACGAAACGTGGCGCGCGCGAAGTTCGGGTTGCGTTTCCAGCCGCTGAATGCGATCTGCGTGCGCTGGCCGATGACGTCGATCACCTGCATCTGCATGAGACCTTGCCTGCCGAAACCGAGCCGCGCGGACTGGAAGCTGGCATTGGCTTCATTGCGTGGAGTGAGCGTGAGCCACTGCAGGCCGTCCTTGCTGCCGGCATCGCTCACCTTGAACTGCTGGTCGAGCCTGCCGGGGTCGATGAGCGCGGACAGCGGGCTGTTCTGCTCTT
>JBDSEX010000125.1:0-2818 GCA_039919835.1 Luteimonas sp. | reverse complement strand
TCGCGCGCACGCTCGCGCGCGAGGCGCAGGATCTCGGTTTCTGACGACGCATCGGGATAGCCGATGCGCACATACATCAGGAAACGGTCCAACTGCGCCTCGGGCAGCGGGAAGGTGCCTTCCTGTTCGATCGGGTTCTGCGTGGCCATCACCAGGAACAGGTCCGGCAGTGGATACGTATGCCGCCCGACCGTGACCTGTCGCTCGCCCATCGCCTCGAGCAGTGCCGACTGCACCTTGGCAGGCGCACGGTTGATCTCGTCCGCGAGCAGGACCGGATGGAAGATCGGCCCGGGCTGGAATTCGAAACGCCCGTCCTGCGGACGCCAGACCTCGGTGCCCGTGAGATCGGCCGGCAGCAGGTCAGGCGTGAACTGGACACGGGCAAAGTCGGCGTCGAGGCGCGCCGCAAGCGCGCGGATCGCGGTGGTCTTGGCCAGTCCGGGCGCGCCTTCGACCAGCAGATGGCCATCGGCCAGCAACGCGATCAGCAGCCTCTCGACCAGTGCGGACTGGCCGACGATCGTCTCGGAGAGTGAATCGCGCAGCGCGCGGAACGCATCGTGCAAATGGGCAACGTCAGGAGTACGGCTGTCCATCGGGGTGCGATCCGGCGGGAAGGTGGTCCGAGTTTGACCCATGTCCGGTGCGAAGGTTCGTATACGCGTGCACCTTGTTCAGCCCATCGGGTGGCGACAGGGGGCAAACACAAAAACGGAGCCCTGAGGCTCCGTTTTCGTGAACGCTGCGTCGCAACCCGTCAGTTGCGCTGCGCCACCGGCAGTACCTTCGGGGTGACGAAGATCAACAGCTCGGCTTTGTCCTTGGTGCGTCCCCTGCGCTTGAACAGGTTGCCGATCACCGGCAGGTCAGCCAGGAAGGGAACCTTGCTCAGGTCGCTGCGATCGCGGAATTCATACACGCCGCCAATCACGACGGTCTGGCCGTCATCGATCAGCACCGCAGTATTGACTTCACGCTTGTTGATGCGCGGCACACTGCCGACGCCGGTATCGACGAATCCGATGACCTCGTCTTTCTTGACGTTCATCGCCAGGAACACGCGGCCATCATTGGTGATGGTGGGCGTGACTTTCAGTTCCAGCAGCACGTCCTTGAACTGGACCTGCGGAACTTGCACGCCACCGCCCGCGCCAGCGCCGGTCAGCGTCAGATAACCCACTTCCTCGCCCTGGCGGATCACCGCTTCCTTCTGGTTGCTGGTGACGATGCGAGGGTTGGAGATCACTTCGCCGCGGCCTTCGGTTTGCAAGGCGGAGAGTTCAATATCCAAGGCGTAGCCAGCGTTGAGGATCGAGAGTGCAAGCGAGCCCGCGCCTGCCAGCGTTGACGGCAAGTTGACATTCAAGCCGCGCGACTGCGTGTAGGTCTGGGGGAGTCCGTTTCCGGCATTGTTCTGCGCAGACACAATGGAGTTCTGGGTCGCGATGTTGTTGCCGATACTGCTGTTGTAGAGAAGGTGGTCCTTGACCCCACTCAAGCCGAACTTGGCTCCCAGCTCACGCGCGAAGCTTTCATTGGCGATGACGATGCGCGCTTCAATGATGACCTGGTCAACCGGCTTGTCGAGCAGCGACACCAGCCGGCGGATTTCCGTCACCTTTTGCGGTATGTCGATGACCAGCAAGGTATTGGTGCGGCGGTCGAAGCTGATGCTGCCGCGCGGAGACAGGAAGCCGCGGGCTTGCTGCCCGCCAGCACCACCCGCACCGCCGCCACCGCCTGAGCCGCTCTTGCTTTCCTCGGTCAGCAGTTTGGCAATATCCTCAGCGTTGCCATAGTTGATTGGAATGTATTCGGTGATCATCTCCGCGCGATTCTCGATCGCGATGCGGGCGTCCTGCACGTCCTGCTCGTACTTCGCGATTTCCGACTGCGGCGCGACCCACACCACGTTGCCGTCACGGCGCTTGTCGAGCCCCCGTGCGCGCAGGACGATATCCAGCGCCTGGTCCCACGGCACGTTGACCAGCCGCAAGGTCACGTTGCCTTGCACCGTGTCTGACGCGACGATGTTGAGGTTGGACTCTTCTGCAATCAATTGCAGCACCGTGCGTACCGGCACATCCTGGAAATTGAAGTTAACGGGCTTGCCGCGGTAGGCGCGCACTGGCGTCACCTGCCCGGCCGCGATGGCGGACTGCACGCCGCCGCGCGCGACTTGGCTGTTGGCACGCGGGACGATTTCAACGATGTAATCGCGGCCGGTCTGGTAGGCCATGGTCTCGAAGGCACCGTTGGTGCTCAGAACCAACCGGGTCCCGGCACCGTTGCCGCTGGCCTCGATGCGCTGCACGGGGGTGGCGAAATCCGTCACGTTCAGCGGCTTCTGCAGCGATGCCGGAATCTGCGCATTGCCAACTTCCACCACCACGTTCGAACCCTCGTTGCGCAGGTCGGGCATGGCGCCGTCGCCGCTGAAACGGACGATCAGTCGGCCGGAGCCGCCTTCGCCGCGCTTGAAGTCGATGTTGGAAACGGTGACGGCCGAAGCGGTGCGCTTGGCGGGATCGACGGCCGAGGCACCCGTCGACTGCGCTGACAGCACCGTCAGCGGCATCAGCGACATCGAATCGGTGCGACCGGCCTGGACACCCGCCGTCGCTGCGAGCAGCCCGCAGGCAAGGCCAGCTACGGCTGCGAAGCGTGCTTTGGGACGTCGCGCGGAAAGCCGACGGTCAGCGTTGAACAAGCTCATTTGCGTTCCCCTACTCATTGATTTTCCAGCGCCACGGTCGCCGGCCGTTCCAGCCAGCCTCCCGCACCGTCCGGCACCAGTTCGACGATCTCGATTCGG
>JBDSEX010000120.1:0-5130 GCA_039919835.1 Luteimonas sp. | reverse complement strand
AGGCCGCATCACCAGGCTCGAACGCGCCGAAGATGGAAGCTTCCTCGCGACCGCCAGTGACGGAAGGGCGTGGCGCGCGCGCTTCGTGGTGCTGGCCTCCGGCATCATTGATCGCATGCCGTCGATGGCCGGCCTCGAGGACGCGATCGCGCGGAACGTGATCCGGTTGTGCGCGGTGTGCGACGGCTACGAGGCCAGCGACGAACACATCGCGATCTACGCGCCGGTCGATGATGCGATCCGGCATGCGCTGTTCATGCGCACGTTTTCGCGCAGCGTCGCCGCGGTGCGCTCGCAACCCGGCGATCCTTCGGCCGAATGCGCGGCTGAAGCGCAAGCCGCCGGCATCGCAGTACTGCCGGTCGCCACCGCGCTGCAGCACGACGGCGAGTGCTGCGTGTTCACGCTCGAAGACGGTAGCCTGCATCGCTTCAACACCGTGTATCCGGTGCTGGGCAGCGACAGCCAGTCGGACCTCGCATGCGCTCTGGGCGCGGAGGCCGACGAATGCGGTGAACTGATCGTCGACGCGCGCATGCAGACCAGCATCGACGGCCTCTACGCCATCGGCGACGTGGTGCACGCGCTCAACCAGATCAGTGTCGCGGTGGGGCACGCCGCGATCGCCGCGACCAGCCTGCACAACCGGCTGCCGCGCAATTTCCGCGAAGAAGAATCGAGCCAGCCGGAAACCGCTGTCGACCTTCCTGCACCGGCACATACGCCGACGCTGCAGGCGACATAAAGACGCCGGCGCGCGGCACCCCGCGACCTGCCGGTTCATCAGGCTTCGTCGTCGCCGCGGAACCGAGCCATGCGCCCGGAATTGACACCCTTCCCTTCGACACTTGACATCTACTAAAGAGATAGTACTAATGACGGCGTACTCATGACGAGGCGACCGATGCCCACCCCCAACCCAACCGAAGGCGAACTGGCGATCCTGCGCGTGCTGTGGTCGCGCAAGGGGCCGATGACGGTGCGTGAGGTGCATGCCGAGCTGTCGCGCGGCAAGGACACCGCCTACACCACGGTGCTGAAGATGCTCACGATCATGGCCGAGAAGGGCCTGCTGGATCGCAATGAATCCGAGCGCAGCCACACCTATGTCACGGTGCACGCCGAGCCGGTGGTGCAGTCGTCGCTGCTCAAGGACCTGATGCGCAGGGCGTTCTCCGGGTCGACGTTGACGCTGGTGCAGCGCGCGCTTGATGACGACGTCGCCAGTGCCGAGGACCTGGATGCGATCGGCAAGTTGATTGCAAAAGCCAAGGCGAAGCGCAAAGGCTGATGGACGCGCTTGCACTCATGCAGTGGAGCTTTGCTCCGGCGCTGGCCGCGGCGCTGCTGCACTCGCTTTGGCAGGTAACGCTGCTCGCGCTTGGCGCGGCGATGGCGTTGGCCGCGTTGTCGCGTGCGAGTGCGGCGCTTCGGCACACGACGGCGATGGGCTTTTTGCTGGCAATGATCGGCGTGCCGGCGACGACCTTCGTGCGCATCTGGCAGCAGCCGGCAGTGCGCATCAACGAAGGCTGGCTGCCGGCGATCAGTGCGCCGCAGCTGGATGCGGTGACCGGCGGCTTTGTGCAGCAGTCCAGCCCGATCGCGCCCTGGCTTGCCTTGCTGTGGTTGTGCGGGGTTGGCCTGATGCTGCTCCGCCGCTTCGGTGGATGGCGATTGCTGGGCGCGCTGGAGCGGCATCCGTTCGAGGAGTTGCCTGCCGAATGGCAAGCGCGCGTCGATGCGTTGCGTGCGGCATTCGGCATCACCCGGAATGTTGTCGTGAAGCTGTCGTCCGATGTCGTCGGCCCGTTCACCGCGAAGCTGTTGAAGCCGGTGATCTGGCTGCCGCTGTCACTGCTGACGCAGTTGCCGCGCGAACAGGTGGAAGCATTGCTTGCACACGAACTCGCACACATCGCACGCATGGACTGGCTGTGGAACGGCGTGCAGTGCGTCGTCGAATCGCTGTTGTTTTTCCATCCCGCGGCGTGGTGGCTCGGCCGGCGCATCCGGCAGGAACGCGAACACGCCTGTGACGATCTCGCGGTGCTGGCGTGCGGGGACGCCATCGCCCTGGCCGAAGCGCTCGCGCAACTCGAACGCCATCGGCATCCCACCCCGCAACTGGTACTCGCAGCCCATGGAGGCTCACTCATGCAACGCATTACTCGACTGTTATCCGGCCCGCCGTCGCGCGGCCGCTGGGGTGCACGCGCCGGCCTCGTCGTGCTGGTGGCAGCGGGCGCACTGCTCGTGTCGCAGGTCGGCATCACCGGACACGGCCGTCCCGGCCTGCGCATCCACTCGACCACGGACGGCGTGCTGCGCCCCGGGGACGTGCGCGAGATCACGGCCACCGGCCTCGATACGGAGCGTTATTACCGCGGCAGCGTCGACGCGCAGGGCCGGCTTCTGGAGGTCTATAAGGAGGACGGCCAGACGCGGCCGCTCGACAAGGAAGCTCGTCGGTGGATCGCCGAAGTCACCCGCCTGAGCGTGCCGCCCGCGCCGCCGTTGCCGCCCATGCCGCCTGTCCCTCCGGCACCGCCCATGCCGCCCAATCCGCCTGCACCCCCCGAACCGCCGGCGATAGTCGACGAGGCAGTGTTCCAGTCATTGCTGCGCGTGGTCGCGGCTGACCCCACCGTTGTTGCACGACTTGGCAGCCCGGTCGTACTCGCATCCAACGAGGTTGGCGGCAGTATCGACATCGATGCAGACCGCGCCGAGATGAACGTGACGTTTGCGCTGCGCGGTCCCAAAGGAAGCAGCAACGTCCATGTCGATGCAGAACTGGATGATGGCAAGTGGTCGATGGATCGCCTTGAGTTCAGAGGCGTGCCCCGCTGAGTTTTTTTGCTTGAAAGTACTAACTAATTAGTAGTTAAACCTGGCGGCAGTTGCCGCATCACCCAACGGAGTTTTTCATGCAACACCGCACGCTCACCCTCGCGCTCCTGCTGTGCCTGTCACCGCTTTCGTACGCGCAGCAAGCTCCGCCTGCGTCAACGCCCATTTCGGCCGCGGAACGCATAGCGGTCGTTGAACAACTCGGTCAACAGCTGCGCGCGAAATACGTGTTTCCCGATGCCGCAACGTCACTGGCGGACGCCTTGCGCGCGCGGGAAGCCGCAGGTGCGTATGTAACAGCCAAGGACGCCGATGCATTCTCAAGCGCACTGGCCAAAGACATGCGCACCCTAGGAAAGGACGGACACTTCAACCTGGTCCATGCACCCGGCTTCAAGCCACGCCCCGCGGGGCAAGTGCCAAGTGCCGAAGAACTGCAGGGGATGCGCGCAGAGATCGAGAGCCACGCGTATGGCATCGACAACCTGGCGCGACTGCCCGGCAACGTCGGCTACATGGAACTGCGCGGCTTCGGACCGACTGAAATGGTCGGCGAAGCGCTGTCCGCCGCGATGACGGTGCTGTCGGGCACCGACGCCCTGATCCTTGACCTGCGACGCAACGGTGGCGGCGAGCCCAGTACGGTCGCCTATCTGATGAGCCACTTCTTCGCACACGGCGACGAGCGCCACCTCAACGACCTGTACAGCCGGGCCACCGATACCACACGCCAGTACTGGACCACCCCCGCAGTGGCAATGCGCTACACCAAGCCGGTGTACGTGCTGACCTCGAAGCGCACGTTCTCGGGTGGCGAGGAATGCGCCTACGACTTCCAGACACAGAAGCGCGGCGTCATCGTGGGCGAGAGCACGGGTGGCGGCTCCAACCCGGGCGACATGTATCCGGTCGGCGCCCGCTTTGCCGCGTTCATTCCCGATGGGCGCGCGATCAACCCGATCACCAAGACAAACTGGGAGCACGTGGGCGTCAAGCCTGATATCGCGGTGCCCGCGGCCGATGCGAAAAGAGTCGCGCATGCGGCCATCCTGCGCACGCTGATCAAGGACGCGAAGGACGGGGAGCTGAAGATGGAGCTGGAAGACGCGGTCCAAAAAGTGGAGGCAGGCGTGGTGGAGACGCCGACGTACGCACCGCCGCGGTAAGTGGTGGTTGTGGACGGCGGCGGTCGCTTCGGGCCTGTGGGCGCAATGGATTTACCCGGCTAATATAGAACGACCATCCCCGAACAGGCGTCGATGGAGATTTCTCCGCAAACCCGATGCACCGCGTTCGCCGGCCACCACCGCATCGCCTCCGGTGAGCTCCGCCACGTCGCCCTGCTCACGCGGAACGCCTTGGAACGATCGCCTCACCTTGCGATCTTGGTCTTCGACGATCACACGGGGCGGGAGATCGAGCTGGATCTGCGCGGCACCGTCGCAGACTTGATGAAGCGGCTCGACGCACCGGGTGCCGGGATGGACGTTGCCGCGAAAGCCCCGGCGCCCGCACAACGCAATGGCCCCGGTCGACCCAGGCTCGGCGTCGTGGCCCGTGAGGTCACGCTGCTGCCGCGCCATTGGCAGTGGCTGTCCGCACAACCGGGCGGGGCGTCGGTCGCGCTGCGCAAACTGGTGGAGGAGGCACGCCGTACCCATGCCGCCGGCGACCGCGGCCGCGCCGCGCAGGAATCCGCCTACCGCTTCATGTCCGCCATTGCCGGCGATGCGCCTGGCTTCGAGGACGCCATCCGTGCGCTCTTCGCCGCCGACGCCCGCCGTTTTGAAGAGCACACCGCCCACTGGCCCGATGACGTGCGCGAGCATGCGCAGATGCTCGCGGCGGATGCCTTCAGGGAGGCCTGACGCCGCAATGGCGTGCGCCGGCGAGGCAAAGCTACCTTGCTGCCCGTCACCCGGGCTTGCGATACCGCCGGTACATGAGCGCACCCGCCAGAACCAGCAGCCACGCCGGCCACAACACCATCAGCGCGAGCAGCACGTCGAGCACGCCATACCAGCCCGCGGCCAGTGACTCACCCAGGCGCGAGGCAAATCCCTGCCGGTGCTGCCGGAACATCGCTGCGACGTCGACCAGTTCCGTCTGCCGCACATCCGGCGACTGGTACATCGACAGGTTGATCGTCGCGAACTCGATCTTGTCCTCGAACTCCTTGTGCGCGATCAAGGCTTCGTCGCGCGCGGCCTTGCTGCCGGTTTGCGCCGAGATCACGTCGGCCTTGTCGACGAGCCTGCCGCCATCGGCCACCGCCTG
>JBDSEX010000114.1:0-3488 GCA_039919835.1 Luteimonas sp. | reverse complement strand
CCAGGCCACGTCCAGCGATGCGACCTCCGCGCGCGCCTGCTCGGCCAATGCACCGACGATGGCATCCCGGTCGAGCAGTTCGGGCGGCCGCCGCAGCGCATAGCCGCGACCGGCTTGTGCATCGATTGCAACGCCACCCGCGCGCAGCGCCTCGATGTTTTTCCAGATGGCGGCACGCGTCTGCCCGGACTCACGCGCCAGCGCATCGCCTGACGCCGGCCCGGCGATGAGGCGCGCCAGCAACTCGCGCTCGTTCACTGCCGGCCGCGACGCAGGCGATGCAACAGGCGCGCGCGCTCGAAGCGCGCTTCCCCACCCTTGTACATGCGCACCAGGTTGCGTCGATGCACGACCAGCAGGAGCACCGCAGCCGCGACTGCGAACCACGCGCGTTGCGCGCTCGCCCCGCTCCACCACGCCAGCAGCGGCAGGCCCAGCCCCGCGAGCACGGTGGCCAGTCCGACATAGCCGCTGGACAGCACCGTCGCTGCGCCGACCACCAGCAGCATCGGCAGCGCCCACGGCCACATCACCACCAGCCCGCCGATCAACGGCGCCGCACCCCGGCCGCCGCGAAACCCGTGCCAAAGCGGCCAGGCATGTCCGAACATCGCGGCGAAGGTGGTCGCGTAGCCGAGACTCGCGCTGCCGCCACCATCGAGTGGCGCGAACTTCCGGCCCAGCCACGCCGCCAGGACGCCCTTGCCGACATCGATCAGCATCACCCACAGTGCGAACGCGGGCCCTTGCGTGCGCAACGCGTTGGCACCGCCCGCGCTGCCGCTACCGAGTTCGCGGATGTCGACGCCGCGCAGTCGGCCAAGCACCAGGCCGCCGGACACGGAGCCGATCAAATACGCCGCGATCAGGGTCAGGATGGATTGGAGGAGCGGCGCCATGGGCGGATTATGGCGGACATGAACGCGTGGCTCGTCATGCCGATTCGGCGAGGCACCGAGGTTGCTGCATGGCAGCATTCAACCTTCTACGGCCCTCCCGCATCCAAGTTATGATTCGACCCTGCAACTCAGACCGGTCCCTCCACCGGTCCCCTCCCGGACCCGCCGCCATGTTGCGATCCCTTCTTTGCATCCTGTTGCTCTGCGCCAGCAGCACCGTGCTTGCGCGCGACATCCGCATGCAAAGTGCCAATGGCGAAGAGGGCACCTGCCCATCGGCAGACGCCGAGGCGAACGACGACGCAAAACCCGTTTCCAACAGCCCGGCAACGCACGCAAAGCGCGTCAAGCAGCCGGCCACGGTGCGCGGCAGCGACAACAGCCGTACCCATGGGCCGCGCTGGCACAGTTTCCTGCCGGGGATGTTCCGGTAGTCCTGGCGTTTCTTGCTCCCCCCGGGGAGAACAAGCAGGCATCCTCGCAACGCAACGGCCTGCGCTCGTGATCAGGTTCATCAAGCGACTGCGCCCAACACCGAGCATCGATCCCAGCCTCTGGTCCGCTGCACGCACCGCGACCCCGTGGATCGCCGCGCTCGATGCCGAGCGCGACGCGCGGCTGCAACGCCTTGCAGCCCGCATGCTGCACGACAAGACGATCACCCCCGTCGCTGGGCTCACGCTCGACGATGCGCAGCGCACCCAGCTGGCCGCGCTGTGCTGCCTGCCACTGCTTGAGTTCGGCGTGGAGGCCCTGCACGGCTGGTCGCAGCTGATCGTCTATCCCGATGCCTTCCGCGCGCGGCGCAACCATGTCGATGCCGCCGGGGTGATGCACGAGTGGGACGACGACCTGATCGGCGAGGCATGGGAATCCGGCCCGATGATCCTGTCATGGGCCGATGTGCTCGGCGATTGCGCTTCGCCGCGCGAGGGTTTCTGCGTGGCCGTGCACGAAATGGCGCACAAGATCGATGCGTTGGACGGCGCGCTCGATGGCACGCCGCCGCTCCCCCGCGCGTGGCAGCGGGAGTGGGCGCGGGATTTCCAGACGGCGTACGACAGATTCTGCCAGCGCGTTGAGGGCGGCGAGGCCACCATCATCGACGCCTATGCGGCCGAGTCGCCGGAGGAGTTCTTCGCGGTGTGCAGCGAGTATCACTTCTCCATGCCGGCGTTGTTGCAGGCCGGGATGAACCGAGTGGCCACCCACCTGCAACGCTTTTACGGGCCATCACCGTTTGCGGGGCCGGTGGCAGCGGCTTCAGTCGCGGGCTTTGAATCGTGATGCGTGGGTGGGCTCGCGGCTGAAGCCGCTCCGGTCAAACGCTATCGTGCGCAGCCCCGCGCTTGCCCTGGCCCGGCCTACAACCCCGGCGGGAGGCGAATCTCGAACCTCGCCCCGCCCAGTTCCGGTGACGGATTCACCTGCAGGTCGCCGCGATAGCCATGCACGATGTCCTGCACGATCGACAACCCGATCCCGTGGCCCTGCACGCGTTCGTCACCGCGGACGCCACGTTGCAACAGGCCGGCGACGCGTTCCTGCGGGATGCCCGGTCCGTCGTCGTCGACAGCCAGCAACAATCCGGCACGCCGGTTGGTCGCTGCCTCGCCTTGCCTGGCGGTCAGCAGCACGCGGGATTTCGCCCACTTGAAGGCATTTTCCAGCAGGTTGCCGAGCAGTTCCTGCAAGTCGCCAGGTTCGCCATGGAAGCGCGCATCGGCGTCGATCTCGAATTCGCAGATCACGCCCTTGGCCGAATAGATTTTTTCGAGCCCGCGCACGATCTGCTCGGCGTGCGGTTCGATTTCCACCGGTGCGGCGAACAAGGTGTGCCCGCCGGATGCGGCGCGCGTGAGTTGGTACGACACCAGGCTGTTCATGCGCCGCAGCTGCGTGTCGACGTCCTCGCGCAGTTCCGTTTCCGACGTGCCACTGTCCAGGCGCGTACGCAGCACCGCCAGCGGCGTCTTGAGGCTGTGCGCGAGGTCGGCCAGCGTGTTGCGCTGGCGTTCGAGGTTCTCGCGTTCGCTTTCGATGAAGGCGTTGATGCTGCCGGTCAATGGCTCGAGTTCGCGCGGGTGGCGCTCGCTCATGCGCGCGGCCGCGCCGCGTTGCACGCGCTTGAGTTCGGCGATGACGCGCCGCAAGGGCCACAGGCTCCAACGCAGCGTGACCATCTGCAACACCAGCAGGATCAGGCCCGCCATGCTGAGATAACTCCAAAGCGCACGCCGGAACACGGTGAGCTGCGCCTGCAGCGGCCGCGTGTCTTCCATCACGTAGACGCTGTACTGGAACTCCGCCTGCGGTCCGCGCTCGGCCCAGACGAAGCCTTCGCCGAAGCGGTACACCTCGCCCGGTGCGCCGCCGAGCTGGGTGATCGGGAGCGGGCCGCCGAAGTTTTTCTGCGTGGGCGCGAGCATGCGCGTGGGCGGGAGGCGCGGGCCTTGCGTCGACATCGAATCCCAGCGCCCATTCGGCAGCACGATCGATGCGTACAGGCCGCTGCCGGGACGATCGAAACGTGGGTCAGGCGAGATGTACGGCGGCACGATGTCGCCGGCCCGATCGAAATCGGTATCC
>JBDSEX010000323.1:0-4924 GCA_039919835.1 Luteimonas sp. | reverse complement strand
GGCGAATGGTCATGCGGCAGCGCTGTCCCAACGGTACGTTTTCTGGACGGGTCCAGTTTCGCCGGATCGCTTCGCTCAACGCCGCCGCATAACGCCCCTGCAGGTCGGCCCTCTCCCCCGCGTCGCCCCGCGGCGCCGACGCCGACGCATCGGCAACCGACGCTTGCTCCGACGCGCTTCGCGCGCGGCGATCGGCCAGCTGCTTGAGCTTCTCCTCCGCCAACCGGGTGTCGCGCCTTGCAATCGCGCGCAGCACGCGTACGTCCTCGAGCTGTTCAGCTGCAAGCCGCCGCTGTTTCTCGGCCTCTTCCTGCCGCTCTCGCTCGGTCAGGTCGATCTGTTCCTGGCGGCGTTTTTCTTCCTGTTCGCGCGCCGCGGTGACGACCGACATCGAATCGCTTTCCACCAGTTCCTGTTCCTGCGGATCGGGGTCGGGCACGGGTTCCTGCGCTTGCACCTGCTGCTGGACGAGCGCGTCCTCGGGCAGGGGTTCGGGCAGCGGCTGCACCTCGGGCGCGGCTTCGACTTCCGGAGGCTGCGGCTCCTCCACGGGCTGCGTCGCCACTGCTTCGGGACGATCATCCATGGCGCGGCGCATCTTCGCCGACAACGCGTTGGGATCGACCAGATCGGCTTCGATGACCGGGCCGCCCGCCGCTGCCGGCGCGGAACTCCTGGTCCACAACAGCCCGAGAAACGCAAGCGCGAACAGCAGCACATGCAGGCCGATCGCATACAGGATGGCATGCGTGGTATCGGCACGGGTTTCCCTCACTTCGCGGCCGCCTCCGCAGGCCTGCTCATCAGTCCGGCACGCGGCACGCTGGCGCGCGTCTGCAGGTCGGTGAGCACGTTGTAGACCGTCTGGTAAGGCGCATCGCCGTCACCGGCAACGAGCACCGACACGTTCTCATTGTTCTTGATGAAAGCGCCGACCTTGGCGACCAGCTCGTCCGACGTCACCGACTCGTTCTTCGATCCCTGGATCGTGAGGAACAGGTTGCCGTCGCGATCAACGCTGACGATCACCGGGTCCTGTTTCTGCTCGATCGACTTGGCGCGCGATTGCGGCAGGTTGACGTCCACGCCGAGGTTCAACAGCGGCGCGGTCACCATGAAAATGATCAGCAGCACCAGCATCACGTCGATGTACGGCACGACGTTGATGTCGGCCTTGAGCCTGCGTTTGCGGACGCGGCGGCCGCTGGCGGTGGTGGTCATGGCTGCGTTTCCGTAGTCGTGTGGTTCGGCGCGTGCAGCTTCGTGGAGTGCGGCAGCACGGGGTGCGGTATCATTGCTGGAAGCGACAACGCGCGGAGGGGATCAATGGGTCTGCCGAGCGCAGGCATCAGGGCTCGTCGAGGTGTGCCTGCCGCTGCAGGATCGACGAGAACTCCTCGGAAAACGCGTCGTATTTCACGCCAACGCGATCAACCCTGGTGGCGAAGCGGTTGTAGGCCCACACCGCGGGTATCGCGGCGAAGAGGCCCATCGCGGTGGCGATCAATGCTTCGGAGATGCCGGGCGCGACGGTGGCGATGGTCGCCTCCTTGACGTTGGCCAGGCCCTGGAACGAGATCATGATGCCCCACACCGTGCCGAACAAGCCGACATACGGGCTGATCGAGCCGACGTTGGCGAGGAATTCCAGGTTGTGCTCGAGGCCATCGAGTTCACGCGATGACGTGGCACGCATCGCCCGTTGCGCGCCTTCCAGCTGCATGCGGCTATCGACGCCGCGGCGCTCGCGGATGCGGTTGAATTCGCGGAAACCGGCTTCGAAGATCGCTTCCATGCCGTAAATGTCGCGATTGCGTTCGCTCGCGCCGGCATACAGCTTGCTCATCTCCGCGCCGGACCAGAAGCGCTCCTCGAAGCGGTCCGCCTCCTTAAGCGCGCGATCCAGCACGCGCTTCTTGCGGAAGATGATCACCCACGACGCAATCGAGGCGAACAGCAGCAGCACCATCACCAGCTGCACCGGGAGCGACGCGTGCAGGATCAGTTGCAGCATGTTGATGCTGTTGTCGGCGACTGCCGGATCGGTTGCGACCTCGCCAACCGTTGCCACGGGTTCCTCGGGAAGCGCTTCGACTGTCGCCTGGGTTGCCGCCGCCATCAATCCGATCATGCCTTGCTCACTTCTGTTGTTGATTCGTTTTGCCGTGCTTGCAGCGGCTTCGATTCGAGAAGCCTCAGTTCTTCATGCAACGTCTCGGGAATCGCGCGCGGGCGGAAATCCGAAGCGTTCAACGCCGCGACCCGCACCTCCGCATCGACCATCAAGTCGCCATCACAGCGGATCGACTGCGCGATGACCAGGCTTGCACGCCGGCACTGCAGCAACGCCACGGACACATCGAGCGAGTCATCCAGGCGCGCGGGCTTGCGAAAATCGATCCGCATCGCCCGCACCGCGAACACAAGACCGTGTTCGCGCCGCAGTAGTTCCTGACCCTTGCCGCGCGCGCGCAGCCATTCGGTTCGCGCGCGCTCGAGAAACGCCAGGTATTGCGCGTGGTAGACCACGCCACCCGCGTCGGTATCTTCCCAGTAGACCCTTGTCGTCATGCTGAACATGCGATCAGGACGGAGTCACAGCCATACGCAGACCTCGGACGCAGGCACATCGCACTGGGCGGAAGCTGTCGTTCATGTGCCACTCCCCGGCGCCTGGCCCTCGGCGTTCGGCGCTGCGGCCTGATCGACAAACAGGTCGCGCGGCATCACTTTCGGCTTCAATCCCAAGTGCTGATACGCCTTGGCCGACGCCATCCGTCCACGCGCGGTGCGCACCAGGTAGCCCTGCTGGATCAGGTACGGTTCGATCACATCCTCCAGCGTGCCGCGTTCCTCACTAAGTGCCGCCGCCAGCGATTCGACGCCGACCGGGCCGCCGTCGAAGTTGTCGATGATGAGGCGCAACAACCGCCGGTCGAGTTCGTCGAAACCTTCCTCATCCACTTTCAACATCGACATCGCCGCATTGGCGACATCGTGATCGATGTGGCCGTTTGCACGCACTTGTGCGTAATCCCGCACGCGCCGCAGCAGCCGGTTGGCGATGCGCGGCGTGCCTCGCGAGCGCCGTGCGATTTCCACCGCGCCCTTCGCTTCGCAATCGATGCCGAGGATGTGCGCGGAACGCCGCACGATCCTGGTCAACTCCTCCGGCGTATAGAACTCAAGCCGCTGCACGATGCCGAAACGGTCGCGCAACGGCGCGGTCAACAGCCCCGCACGCGTGGTCGCGCCGATCAGCGTGAACGGCGGCAGGTCCAGCTTGATGGAGCGCGCGGCGGGGCCGTCGCCGATCATGATGTCGATCTGCAGGTCTTCCATCGCCGGATACAGGATTTCCTCCACGATCGGCGAGAGGCGATGGATTTCGTCGATGAAGAGCACGTCATGCGGCTGCAGGTTGGTCAGCAGCGCGGCCAGGTCGCCCGCTTTTTCGATCACCGGCCCAGAGGTCTGGCGCAGGTTGACCCCGAGTTCGTTGGCGATGACATGCGACAGCGTGGTCTTGCCAAGCCCGGGCGGCCCGAAGATCAACACATGGTCGAGCGCCTCGCCTCGATGTTTGGCGGCCTCGATGAAGATCTTCATCTGCTCGCGCACAGGCTGCTGCCCGAGGTATTCGTCCAGCCGCTTGGGCCGGATTGAAGCCTCGATAGCGTCGTCCTCGCGGGTGGATGCGGCAGCGATGATGCGGTCGTCGGTCATGTGGGTATGTTCGCACGGAGAGGAACGGCTGGCTCTCGGTTCAATCAGTGCGCTTGCCGGAAGCTTCCTCGTTCGCCCGCAATTAGCCATGAGAGCTGAACGTCTATGAAGGCACCTTCTGCCGAAGGGGAAGGGAGCAACGACGGCTGACCGCTGCTTTGCTACTGCGTGACAACCAAGTGCCGGGACCCTCACAAACCCGAAGGGCGGCGCACAGGATGTGCGCCGTTTTCCGACCGAGGCAGGATGCCGAGTCGGAAAATACTTGCAGCAATGAATCTGCGGGGTGTGGACCTTGGCCAAAGGCATTTCTTTGGTGACTTTCTTTGTGCCAGCAAAGAAAGTTACCCGCCGGAAGGCGGAAGCTTCTCGTTTGCATCAACGGGCTGCGCGACTGACGGGCGCCGGCTCAGCTTCGCAGCGGGACGGAGTGAATTGCTTCCTCAAGGTTGGGAGACAAACCTAGATCTCCACCCCTAGATTTCCACCTGCGCCCCCAGCTCAACCAGCCGATTCCCCGGAATCCTGAAAAACCCCGTCGCCGGCGCCGCATTGCGATGCATGAACGCAAACAGGTTGTCCCGCCACACCGGCATGCCGCGATGCCTGCTCGCCACCACCGTCTCGCGACTCGCGAAATAAGTCGTGTCCATCGGATCGAAGTACACCCCACCCGCATCGCAGGAACGCATCAATGCCAGCGGCACGTCGGGTACCTCCATGAAACCGAACCGGATCAGCACCCGATAGAAGTCGTCACCGATCGGATCGATCTTCAGGCGCTTTTCCTTGGGCGCAAACGGCACGTTCAAGGTCTCGACGGTCAGGAACACGTTGCGTTCGTGCAGCACCTTGTTGTGCTTGAGGTTATGCATCAGTCCGTGCGGCACCACGCCCTTGTCGGCAGTCATGAAGATGGCGGTACCGGGAACGCGCATCGGCGGCGCCAGCATCAGGCCGGGAAGGAATGTGTCGATCTGGATGCCTTCCTTCTGCACCTCGTCGTGCAGCAGTTCACGGCCGCGCCGCCACGTGCGCAGCAGCGTGAACACGAGGATGCCCAGCACCACCGGTACCCATGCACCATCCATGAACTTGACGCCGTTGGCGATGAGGAATGCGATCTCCACCGTGGCGAACACCGCGCACAACGGCAGCACCCAGCGCCGTGCCTTCGGCCACATCGCGCGCGCGAACA
>JBDSEX010000054.1:0-2900 GCA_039919835.1 Luteimonas sp. | reverse complement strand
CATCCGGGCGCAACGTCGCCTTGTCGGTGTCGAAGTTGATGTGCAGCGCGACGCGGCCGTCGGCGTCGAGTTTCTTTTTCATCGCCGCGGCGTCCAGGAACGCGAGCTTGCTGCTCATCGCCTGCCGTTCCAGCACCACCACTTCGCCGTGCAGCGGGATCGCACCGGTGCTGACCTGGATCCAGTACTCCTTGCCGGCCTGGCGGATCAGGTACGTGTGGTTTTCGCAGCCGTCGCTGGCGCAGGTGCCGTGGTAGTGCTTGTCGACCGTGTCGCGTCCGCCGAAGGCCTGGTTGACGTCGTCGGTGTATTGCACGCGACTGACCTCGACGCCACCGAGTTCGGTGATGGCTTTGGCGTAGTTGCGCTGGAATTCGATCCCGGAATACTCGCGCTGCTCGGGATTGGTCAGCTGGAATTGGTCGCGGAAGATCTTTCCTTCGACCGCCACGACCGTGTCACCGGCAATCATGTGCTCGCGGTCGAAGTTCTTGTTGCGATCCTTGTCGTCGAACGTGCTCTTGAGCCCCTCGGGATCCTTGAAGAAGGGGAACGGCGGCAGTGCCGCGCTGCTCTCCGGCACGGTGGCGGGGTCGAACTCGGCCGCCAGCGCCGGAGCGGCCATGGCGGCCAGGCAGGCGGCGGCAAGAAGGAGGGCAAACGGCAGGCGGACGTGCATGGCGGGTTCCGGTTCGGAGGAGGTACCACTGCACAACGGGGAAGGCAGCGCGAGAGGGACATTGCGCGCCTCCGCCCCCGATCACGCGACCGTCAGGCGCCCCTGCCCCACCGACGATCCTGCTGGCCATTGAATGTGCGACCACGGAGGCACATTGTCCCGTTCCCACGTGCCCGACGTTGCAGCATCGCCATGTTTCCAAGTGCCGCATCGTCCTCATCCCTGCCACCCGGCCCCTGCCACCATGAATGACCACGACCTGCTGGGACGCCTGCGGCACGTGCTGGAGGTGCTTTCGGACATCAGTGCCGAGGCCACCGACGCCGACGACCTCATGCAGCGCATGGTCCGTGTCGCCATGCGCTTCACCGGAGGCACCGGCGCCGCGGTCGCGCAGCTCGACGACAGCGACCAGGTGTTTGTGGCGACCGGGGGCGTGCTCGCCGATCGCGTCGGCTTCCGGGTCCCGCGCGCCGGCAGCCTGTGGGACCTGGCAATTGCGACGGGCCAGATCCAGCGCTGCGACGACAGCGACACCGATGCGCGCATCAACCGCGACAGCGCCCGCACGCTCGGGCTGCGCTCGCTGCTGGTGATGCCGCTGCTGTTTGGCGACGAAGTCCTCGGCACGTTGCTCGTCACTTCCGAACAGCCGTCCGCGTTCCAGCCGATGGACCAGCAGTTGCTGCAGTATTCGGCAGGCATCATCGGCGCCGCGTTGGGGCGCGAACTGCGCCATGCCGACGAACGCCGCAAGCGCGCCGTGCTGCGTGGCGAGCTCGACGCCAGCCGAGTCGCCGAGCGCAAGTTCCGGCAGCAGGCGTCCATCGATCCCCTCACCGGCCTCGCCAACCGCCGGCAGTTCGAGCGCTGGCTGGCCGAAGCATTGACCGGCGACGGCGCGCGCACTGCCGGCAGCATGGCGCTGCTGTTCCTGGACGTGGATGCGTTCAAGGCACTCAACGACCGCCACGGCCACGCGGCGGGCGACGCCGCGCTGGTACGGATCGCGGAGTTGCTGCGCACGATCGCGCCCGAGGGCTACCGTTTCGCGCGCTTGGCCGGCGACGAATTCGTGGTGCTCGCCACCGGCCTGCAACAGGCAGCGGAAGAACTCGAGGCCTTCGCCCACCAGCTGTGCGTCGAAAGCGCCAAACCACAGCTGTTGGCGCCCGGCATCGAGGAACCGATCGCGATCAGCATCGGCGCCGCCATCCACGACGGCAGCGCACTCGACCGCAAGGAGTGGCTGCGCCGCGCCGACAAGGCGATGTACGCGGCCAAGGGCGACGACGACACGCACTACCGGCTGTATCGCCACCGCCGATAAGCCTTCGCGCGACCGCCTGGTGCGACGGCGTGGCCCGCGTGCCCTTGCATGTCCGGGAACAATGCAGTGCAAGCGTGCACTCCCGCGTTTGATTTCCAGATGCGTGCGCGTGGACTCCCCGCAGGCACCGCCAAGCCTCGCATTTGTCATCGCATGCCGATGGGCGCACGCTCCGGCGTATCGTTCATCGACGGCTGGGGAGTACGGTCATGCGTATCGTCATCGCGGGCATCATCGGCGGGCTGGTGATTTTCATCTGGAGCGCGATTGCGCATACGGCGCTGCCGATCGGCGAGGCCGGGTTCAAGGTGCCGGCGCAGCAGGAAGCGGTGCTTGACGCCCTGTCGCAATCGACGGCGGGCGAAGGCGTCTACATGTATCCGAGCATGGAAATGGAGCAGTACCGCGACGAGACCGCGTCCGCCGCGTTCGAGCAGCGGAGCAACGGCAAGCCGTATGCCTTCGTGATTTACCAGCCGGGTGGCAACCCGGTGAACCAGAGCATGACGCCGGCCCTGGTCAAGCAAGTGGTCACTGACATTTTTTCCGCGCTGGTCGCGGCCTGGATCCTTGCGCTGGGCGCCTGGAGTTTCCGCCGCCGCGTGCTTGTCGCAGGCGCACTCGGCCTGTTCGCGTGGCTGGCGATCAGCCTCCCGCAATGGAACTGGTACATGTTCCCGATGAGCCTCACCCTGGCCGGACTGATCGAGGAAGTCATCGGCTGGCTGCTGGCGGGCGCGGCGATGGCATGGTGGTTGCGGCGCGGCGACAAGGAGACACTGCACGCGCCGATCAACGAGCAGCGCCTGACGCACTGACATTCCTGCGCCTTTCGTTTACGCCTTCTCCTGCGAAGCGGGAGAAGGTGGCGCGTAGCGCCGCACGCCGCCC
>JBDSEX010000363.1:0-9035 GCA_039919835.1 Luteimonas sp. | reverse complement strand
CGTTTTCGCCGACGGTCAGCGACGAGAACAGTGCACCATCCTGGAACAGGACGCCGGTGCGGCGTTCGATGTGGTTGCGGTCGGCCGGTTCCTGCGAGCGCGCATCGACGCCGAGCACTTCGATCTCACCATCGTCCGGGGTGCGCAAGCCGAGGATCGAACGCATCAGCACCGACTTGCCACTGCCCGAGCCGCCGACCACGCCGATGATCTCGCCGCGCATCACGTCCAGGTCGAGGCCTTCGTGCACGACCTGCTCGCCAAAGCGGTTGCTGAGGCCGCGGACGCTGATGATCGGCTTGTCGTCCTGGCGTGGCGCTGTCTTTTCGATGGGTGGCATGGCCTAGAAATCCATGTACATGAACCAGATCGCGAACAGCGCGTCCAGGATGATCACCAGCGAAATGGTCTGCACCACGCTGGACGTGGTGCGCTCGCCGACCGACTGTGCCGTGCCCTCTACCTGCAGGCCCTCCAGGCACCCGATCAACGCGATCACCACCGCGAATACCGGCGCCTTCGACAACCCGATCAGGAAATGCCGGATCTCGAACGTCTCCTGCATGCGGCCGAGATACTGTTGCGGCGGGATGTCGAGGCTGAAGGCGCCGACGGTCAGGCCACCAGCGAGGCCGGCCATCATCGCGACGAAGGTCAGCAGCGGCAGCATCACCAGCAGCGCCAGCACGCGCGGGATCACCAGCAGGTCGATCGGGTCCAGTCCAAGCGTGCGGATCGCGTCGACTTCCTCGCGGCTGACCATGGCGCCGATCTGCGCGGTGAACGCGCTGGCCGTGCGGCCCGCGAGCAGGATCGCGGTCAGCAGCACGCCGAACTCACGCAGGAAGGCGATGCTGACCAGTTCGACGACGTAAATCTCCGCGCCGAATTCCTGCAGGATGGTGGAGCCGAGGAATGCGATCACCGAGCCGACCAGGAACGACAGCAGGGCCACCAGCGGCACGGCATCGAGTCCAACCTGCTCCATGTGGAAGACCGTCGGCGTCAATCGGAACCGATGCGGCTCCTTGACCATGCGCAGCAGCTTGGACAGCGTTTCGCCGAAGAAACTGATCAGCGCCAGGACCTCCTTCCAGTTGTCCTGCACGGTGAAGCCCAGCCGCCCCAGGGCAGCAGTGAAGCCGTATTCCTTCTTGCGCTTTGGCCGGTCGTCGGCCACGTCCTCGATCGCTGCGACCAGCTCGCGGTGCTTGTCGTCGAAGACGAAGTCGCTGAATTCCAGTTCGTTGCGGCGCGCGTAGCGCATCAGCTGCAGCACGCCGAGCGTGTCGAGCCGGTCCACGCCGCTGGCGTCGACCACGGTGACACCCTTGGGCGCTTCGCGGAGCTGTCCGCTGATGGTCGCCGCGTGGTTGAGCGTCCAGCGGCCGGACAGACGCAGCCGCGACGCATCCTTGGCGTCGATGGCGGAGCCGGGCTGGTTGTCCTGTGTTGCGGTCATGCAGGTCTTCGGGCGGCGAGGGCACAGCGTAAGGGGTTTTGTGTGCGGGAGCCTGTGAACACGGTTCCCGCGCCCTGACCGCCTGAGCCGGTCTGGTGAGCAAAAAGCGGTGTGATCGGAGGCTCCCTCGGCCAAACTATTGCCTATACGAATCCCGTCTCCCGTCGCCTGGCGTCCCGCATGTCCCTGTTCACACCCTCCGCCGAACGTTACGCGACCCGGATCGATTTCGTCGTCGACATGGCGCAGCGGCTGCACGCCTACGGCACCACCGCACAGCGGCTGGAGGGCGCGTTGATGTCGGTGGCGCACACGCTCAGGCTCGATTGCGAGGTCTGGTCCAATCCCACCGGGATGATCCTCTCGTTCAAGGATCCGGCCCGTCCGCCGGGCGACAGCGACACCACGCGCGTGATCCGGCTCGCGCCGGGGCAGACCGATCTATACAAACTCAGCGAAGCGGACCGCATCGCCGAGGCGGTGATGGCCGGGCAACTGGATCTTGCGGCCGGCCAGGCGGCGCTGCAGACGCTGGACCGGCACCCCAGCCGCCGCTGGCGCGCGATGCAGGTCTTCGCGTTCGGCTTGATCGCCGCGGCGGTCGGGGGTCTGCTCCGCCTGCCGTGGCTGGACATCGGCACGGCCGGTGCGGCAGGGCTGTTCATTGGCGCACTGGATCAACTCTCGAGCACACGTCCCTTGCTCAAGGAGGCCAGCGATGCGCTGGCCGCGATGCTGGCGGGCATGATCGCGATCACCGTGGCCGCGTTCGTCGGGCCGTTGAACTTGAACACGGTGATCATCGCTTCGCTGATCGTGCTGCTACCCGGCCTTGGCCTGACGAACGCGGTCAACGAACTGTCTTCGCAGCATCTTGTCTCGGGCACTGCGCGCTTCGCCGGAGCGCTGACCACGATCCTCAAGCTGACCATCGGCACGATGATCGCGCTCACCGTGGCGCAGCTGATGGGCATTGAACCGGACGTACGCAACCTGCGGCCGCAGCCAACATGGGTCGAAGGCGTCGCGCTGGTTGTGGCGTCGTATTCGTTCGCGGTGCTGTTCCGCGCACATCGTCGTGATTACCCGATCGTGATGCTGGCCGCGGCCGCGGGCTATCTGATTTCAAGATTCGCTGGCCAGGCCTGGGGCAGCGCCGTCGGGGTGTTCCTCGGCGCATTGGCGCTGACCGTTGCCGGCAATGCATTCGCGCGCTGGATCAATCGCCCCGGCGCGATCATCCGCGTGCCGGGCATCATCATGCTGGTGCCCGGCAGCACCAGTTTGCGCGGCCTGATCTCGCTGATGCAGCAGCAGGATTTCGCGGCAGGCCAGGAGGCGCTGATGACGGCCCTGAACATCCTGCTGGCGTTGATCGCCGGGTCGCTGTTCGGGAACCTGCTGGTGCCGGCGCGTAGGAATCTCTAGCGCCGGCACGCCAAGCGTTGGGTGTGGGGTTGGCCCGCCGCCGGGCGGAAAGTTTCAACGTGGTGGGCCAGGCCCCCTACGAGCAAGCGGTGGGCCATGCCAACCCCGCCTTCGCGATCCTGCGCGGCGGTCGCCTTGCGCCAACCCTTCGCGCCGGGTTGAACGCGCGCCATGCGTTTCACGATACCGCGGCCGATTATTTATGGATCGCAAACTCGCGCATGTCGCGACCTTGCGCCGTCAATGCCGCAAGCCACGTCGGCTGCTTGCCGCGCCCGCTCCAGGTTTCCGACCCGTTGTCCGGATTCCGGTACTTCGGGGCGACCTTGCCGAGCTTCCTGCCCTTGGTGGTGGTTCGAGGAATTTTGACAGCATGCGCGGCCGTTTTCGGGGACACTCCCTTGGCCGCGCCACCGAACAGTTCCGCGATCGAATAGCCCTCGGCGGCCGCGAGCTTGGTCAGCTTGCTGCGGACAGAAGCGATGGGCTTGCGGGCGCTGAGCGTGGCCTTGCGCTCGTTGGCCCGGTTGATCAGCGCCTGCAGTTCTTTCGCGGACAGGCTGTTCAGATCGATCGACATCACTTACTCCAGTGAGAATCTGGCGAATGCCGATCCTTGGCGCGGGCCGCGATCATAGGGCGTTTGCCGAAAACCGACAAACCACGATGTGCTGATTTCAAGCTTTCAAGCGGGCAACAAAACTCCGCGACCCAGTCCAGGCAATCGGGTCAGCCGCGGCTTTCGAACATCAATCCGCTTCGCGATGCAGGTGGCACCCGCCTTGGATCGCGCGCGCTCGCAGAGCGACGCCGGGGTTGTCCATCAGGCTGTCGCGAGTCGCCGCAACAACGACGCGCGATCCAGGTTCTCCGATTCACCGGCGCTGCGCGCACGATATTCGAACGTGCCGGCGGCCAACCCACGCTCGGAAACCACCACGCGATGCGGGATCCCGATCAGTTCGATGTCGGCGAACATCGAACCCGGGCGCAGGCCTCGGTCGTCCAGCACCGTATCGATGCCCGCTGCATTCAGTTCATCGCACAACGCCTCCGCGGTTCCGTTCACCGCCGCGTCGTTCTTCGGGTTGATCATGCACACCGCGACCTGCCATGGCGCCATCGCCTCGGGCCACAGGATGCCGGCGTCGTCGTTGTTCTGTTCGATCGCCGCAGCGACGATGCGCGAGACGCCAATGCCGTAGCAGCCCATCGCCGGAGTGACTGCCTTGCCGGTGTCGTCGAGCACGGTGCAGTGCATCGCTTCGGCATATTTGCGGCCGAGCTGGAACACATGCCCCACCTCGATGCCGCGCGCGATGCCGAGCGTGCCGCTACCGTCGGGCGATGCATCGCCTGCGACCACGTTGCGGATGTCGGCGACCATGCCGGGTTCTGGCAGGTCGCGGCCCCAGTTGACCCCGGCAAGGTGATAGCCGCGTTCGTTCGCGCCGACCACGAAGTCGTGCATCGCCGCGACGCTGCGATCGGCGATGACGCGGATTGCCTTCTTCGCGTTGACCGGACCGAGAAAGCCGGGCTCGCTGCCGAGGTATTCGAGGATTTCCGCTTCAGTCGCAAGCCGGTAATCGGCGAGCCCCTGGACCTTCGCCAGCTTTATCTCGTTGACGACGTGATCCCCGCGCACCAGCGCCAAGACGAAATCCTGTTTCGAGTCGCCAGCGCCGCCGGCCATCACGGCAACCGACTTCACCGTTCTTTCGAGAGGAATGCCGAGCAGGGCGGCCACGTCCTCGCAGGTCTTCTGCGTCGGCGTCTCCACGTTGCGCATCGCCTCATCGCCCGCGGCGCGTTCGCCCGGCGAAACCGCTTCCGCCGCTTCCAGGTTCGCCGCGTAGCCGGAACCCTTCCCGGTCGAATACGCGATGGCGTCCTCGCCCGATTCCGCCAGCACGTGGAATTCCTGCGATGCATCGCCGCCGATCGCGCCAGAATCCGCCTGGACCGCGCGGAACTTCAGGCCCAGCCGGGTGAAGATGCGGCTGTAGGCGTCGTGCATGTTGCGATATTCGCGTTCGAGGTCGGCGTCGCTGACGTGGAAGGAATACGCGTCCTTCATCAGGAATTCGCGCGCGCGCATCACGCCGAAGCGCGGGCGGATCTCGTCGCGGAACTTGGTCTGGATCTGGTAGACGTTCAGCGGCAGCTGCTTGTAGCTGCGCAGTTCGTTGCGCGCGAAGTCGGTAACCACTTCCTCGGCGGTCGGGCCATACGCGTATTCGGCGTCCTTGCGGTCGCGGATCTTCAGCAGCTGCCCGCCAAATTTTTCCCAGCGCCCGGTTTCTTCCCACAACTCGCGTGGCTGCACCGACGGCATCAGCATTTCGATCGCCCCGGCGCGGTTCATTTCCTCGCGCACGACATGCTCCACCTTGCGCAGCACGCGCAGGCCCAGCGGGCTCCACGTGTACAGCCCGGATGCGAGCTTGCGGATCATGCCCGCCTTGAGCATCAGCTTGTGGCTGATCACTTCGGCGTCGGCGGGGGTTTCCTTGCTGGTGCGGAGATGGAATTGCGACAGGCGCATCGGAGCGGTTTCTGCAAAACAGGGGCGTCCATTGTGCCTGCAGACGCTTATTCGCGACTGCTGTCGACCACGATCCCCGCCGCTGGCATCTTGTCGATGCGTTCGTACTTGCGCCCTTTCGGCGGAGCCTCCGTGATCTGCAACGCGCCTGACGCATCACGCCAGCGGTACAGAACCGGCCGCGCGTCTTCGGCATTGGCGGCTGCGGCCTGCTCGGCGCGCAGTTGCTTGCGCGCGCTGTCGGCTGGCGATTCGCGCGCCAGCCACCAGGCCACGCCGATGCCGAGCGACAGCCCGGCGACAATGCCCCATGCGAGCCGCACTGTTTATTTCTTCGCGATCGCCGACGCCGCGCACTTGTTTGCGTTGATCACGGCCTGCGCCAGGGCGAGCTGGGTGGCGCGTTCGCTCTCACTCAGTGTCTTGTCGGCCTTGCCGTCGCCATTCGTGTCCTGCTGTACCGCACCCTTGCCCTGCAACGTGGCGAGATTGGCGCGCGCCGGGGCGCATTGCGGATCCTCGGACGGGGCCGCGCTGTTGCTGACGGCGGTGTTGGCGGCACCAGCGTTGTTGATGGTGCGCACCTTGTAGATGCCCTTCGGTGGCGGCGAGCTCGAGTACTGCGTCACGCCCTTGGCGTCCTTCCACTGGTACACCTCGCCCGCGACAGCGGGGGCAGCGAGCGACGCGGCGAACACGCCTGCGGCGACCAGGCCGTGCGCGATGAAAGACGGAGCGGTGGGGGACGATGTCATGCGAAAACTCCTGCGAAGGCGGTTGAGGATGCCGCTGCGCCCGGGATTGCAGCACCGTGGTGGTGGCGGTGCAAGTCGCCATGTCGCGGTTCGGCGCAACGGTTCAGCCTGGCTGAACCGCTACACTTCGGGCATGGACCCGCCCATCGTTTCGCCGCCCCGAGCCCGCGGCATTTACCTGCTGCCGAACCTGTTCACCACCGGCGGCCTGTTTGGTGGCTTTTTCGCGATCATCGCCGCGTCGCAGGGGCGCTTCGAGGCAGCCTGCGTGGCGATCTTCATCGCGGCAATCCTTGACGGCGTCGATGGCCGGGTGGCGCGCCTGACCAACACCCAGAGCGAATTCGGCGTGCAATACGACTCGCTGGCGGACCTGATCAGCTTCGGCATGGCCCCGGCGCTGGTGATGTACCACTGGGCGCTGCTGTCGATGAAGCTCGACGGCCTCACCCCGGGCAAGATCGGCTGGCTGACGGCGTTTCTGTATGCGGCATGCGCGGCGTTGCGGCTGGCGCGGTTCAACAGCCAGGTGGC
The DNA here is from genome assembly GCA_039919835.1 of Luteimonas sp. Taxonomy (GTDB): domain Bacteria; phylum Pseudomonadota; class Gammaproteobacteria; order Xanthomonadales; family Xanthomonadaceae; genus JALYOU01. The sequence continues at coordinate 2,308 of JBDSEX010000363.1, read as the reverse complement.
GAGCGTGGACAAGCGGTATTTCGTGGGCCTGGCCAGCCCGGCGGCAGCGGGCCTGGTCGCGAGTTTCGTGTGGACCATGCACGACCTCGGCTGGCGCGGCGAAGAGTTGCGCTATCCGGCGATTGCGGTGACGGTGATCGCCGCGCTGCTGATGGTCAGTCGGATCCGCTACAACAGCTTCAAGGGAGCGCGCGGAGGACCCAAGGGCGATCGCGTGCCGTTCTTTGCGATCGTGGTGGCGCTGGCGATCCTGATTGCGCTGGTGATCGATCCGCCGCGGGTGCTGTTCGCCGCCGCGGTGCTGTACGCGCTGTCGGGCCCGGTGCTGTGGCTGCGCCGCCGGCGCGCGCCCCCGGCCGAGGCGGGCTGAGCGATGTGGGATGCATTCCAGCGCGAGATGCTCGCAGCGCTCGGGCACACCTTGTACGTGCCCGCCGGTACGCCAGCGATGCGGGTACAGGAGGAAGCCGTTGGCGCGCGTGCCTCAGGTCGCGACGCACGGGAATCGGATGCGTCCGGTAACCGCGCGCAGCACCGGAATGCACGTCCGCCCCATGCGATTGCACCGGATGCGCTCATGCGGGCATTGCTGCGTGCGGCGAACCTCGGGGTAAACGAAGCGGCGATGGTGCAAGCGCAGGTGCCGCAGTTGCGCGCCCTGAGCGGTGACGCAGCCGCCAAACGAAAACTGTGGCCTGCGTTGCGCACAATGCGTGCGCAACGGCGGACATGAGCGCGAGGCGGGTGTCGCCGTGAATGCCGCGGTCGAGCGCATTGCCATGCAGGCAGGCCTGCGTCCGATGCGCGAGAGCGACCTCGACGCGGTGATGGCGATCGAACAGGTCGCCTATCCCTACCCGTGGACGCGCGGCATTTTCCGCGACTGCCTGCGAGCGGATTACCCGGCGTGGGTGCTGGACGACGGACAGCGCATCCTGGGCTACGGCGTGCTGAGCGTCGCTGCCGACGAAGCGCACGTGCTGAACGTCTGCGTGAGCCCCGACCTGCACGGCGAGGGCCACGGCCGCCGCGTGCTGCGTTCGCTGATGCAGATCGCACGCGCGCGCAAGGTACAGCGGTTGTTCCTCGAAGTGCGCCCGTCCAATCCCTCCGCGATCGCCTTGTATGACAGCGAAGGCTTCAACGAGATCGGCCGCCGGCCGCGGTATTACCCGGCGAAGCACGGGCGCGAAGATGCAATCGTGATGGCGATGGAGCTGTTCGCCGAGGATTGAGCGGTCTGCCGCGGTCCAACCGGATCTTGTGGCGCGCGAAGGACACGATCGAGATCGGCACGTCAGGCGTTGCTGTAGTGGGAGCGACGGAAGTCGCGATGCCCTGACCTAACGGCAATCGCCACTTCCGTCGCTCGGACAAGCACCAATGCCCTGCACAACACGAATGCCTCACAGGCGGGCGTGTTGCTGGCTCAACGCGTCGCGTTGCGTGGTCCAGTCGATGAGGCGCTGCCGTTCCTGCTCCACGACTGCGGCTGGAGCGTTCTGCACGAAGGTATCGCTTGCCAGCTTGCCGCGCGACTTCGCCAGTTCGCCTTCGACGCGCTTGAGTTCCTTGCCAAGGCGCGTGCGCTCGGCATCAAGGTCGACGAGGCCTTCAAGGGGCACGAACAGTTTCAGGTCGCCCACGACGGCGGTTGCAGCGGGTGGGGGTGCGTCGTCGAGCCACGAAATCGAATCTATCCTGTTGAGGAACATCAATTGCGAGGCGAACCGATCAGTGCGGCTGCGATCATCATCGGAGCCGCCTTGTAGCAGGAGCGCAATGGATTTTGCCGGCGAGACGCCGAGTTCGCTGCGGACGCGACGCAGCGCGGAGACCATCTGCTTGAGCCATTCCACATCGGCTTCGGCTTGCATAAAGTCGTTTGAGGCGAAATCACCCGTTCGCGGATACGGCTGCAAGCAAATCGTGCCCCCGGAAATGCCGGTCCGCGGCGCGACGCTCTGCCATAGTTCTTCCGTGATGAACGGGATCAGCGGGTGCAGCAGGCGTAGCAGTGCTTCAAGCACATGCAGCAATGTATGGCGGGTGCTGTCGGCGACGCGTTGATCGCCGGCATTCAATGCGGGCTTGGACAACTCGACGAACCAGTCGCAGAAATCGTTCCAGGCGAATTCGTACAGCGACTGCGCCAGCAGGTCGAAGCGATAGCTGGCGAAATGTGTCCGTGCCTCGGCGGAAACGTTTGCGAGGCGGGAGAGGATCCAGCGCTCGGCATCCGTCGCGGGCTGCGGTGCGTTTCCTTCTCCCTCCGGGGTGAGGACGTGCTGCTCTCGCGCCACCGGCG
>JBDSEX010000337.1:0-2751 GCA_039919835.1 Luteimonas sp. | reverse complement strand
ACACGAGTGGAAGACCGTAGGCTCGGGCTCGACCCACAGCGATTCATCGGCCGTGGAGCACCATGGTGTGGGATGCAATGGCAGGGCGACACCCGGATAAGCAGCGCCGGAAGCTACCCCCGGTCCTGGGCAGGGCGCGTCAGGCAGCGTTGGACAACAGCTGCAGTTCGATGCACCCGACCGCGTCCTGTTGTGCCTCGCGCAACACCTGCGCCGCACTTTCCAGGCACGTACCGCAGGTCGCGCCGCATCCGGTGCGCATGGTCAGTTCCGGCAGGCTGCGGCAGCCCGCGGCGGCGGCCTGGCGGATGTCGTCCTGGGTCACTCCGTTGCAGATGCAGATGTACACGCTGAAAGGTGTCCAGGCCAGGGGAGCATCGCGTCCCGACCGACATTGCGCCACGAATGAGAATCATTGTCAATTCAAAGAAGGCTTCTGCAAGAGAGCCTTCCTATCCGGTCTGGCTACCCGCCAAAACGATTCCGGTAGCCACCCACGGGCCGCAACAGCCGGTCCGGCGCCGGCACCGCGTCGGCCCCGGCCAGATCGCGGGCATACGGTGCCAGGTGTTGCAGGGCGCTGGCATAGACCCCGCGCTTGAAGGTCACGACATGCTCAACCGGATACCAGAAGTCCACCCAGCGCCACAGGTCGAACTCGGGATGGTCGGTCAGGTCCAGCCGCAGGTCCGCTTCCTGCCCCTTGAGCCGAAGCAGGAACCACACCTGTTTCTGGCCGATGCAGACGAGGCGGTCGGTGCGGCGGATCGCCCGCTGTGGCAGGCGATAACGCAGCCAGCCGGGCGTCGCGCCGAGCAGCTCGACGTGTTCCGGCAGCAGGCCGGTCTCTTCGCGCAGTTCGCGATACATCGCCTCTTGCGGCGTCTCGTCGCTGTTCATCCCGCCCTGCGGGAACTGCCAGCCATCACGCCGCACGCGCCGCGCCCAGAAGACGCGGCCGTCGGGGTGCATCAACACGATGCCGACATTGGGCCGATACCCGTCCGGATCGATCACGATGCGGACTCCCGGAAGTTATTTGACTTTCGTCACTGCCACCGACTCTGCCACGGCGGCGTCGAGGCGACAAGCGCGGCGGTGGTGCCTGCCTCGATTCACATTGACTGCGCAGGACGCGGCGGGAATAATTCGCGGCTCCCTACGGGGATGTCTTCCCGTGGCTATGTAGCTCAGCCGGTTAGAGCACAGCACTCATAATGCTGGGGTCGGTGGTTCGAGTCCACCCATAGCCACCACCTCGTCGTTGCCGGTTTCCTGCAGCCGGCACGTATCCGTTCAACCCCACTCGCGCCGCGATCCGTTTGCTAACGTGAACGCCGGCGAGCATGCCGTGCGTCGTCTAGGCAACAGGAAGGGGACAGGAATGAAGACCAGGATTGCAGGCATGCTGATCGTGTGCATGTTGCTGGGCAACAGCGGATGGCTGGAAGCGGAACAGGTCGCTCCGCGCAAGACCATGCACGCGTTTGCAAGTGAGCAGGAACTCGAAACCCTGTTGAAGCACTGGGAGCTCCAAGCGCAGAAACGCAGGCGCGAACAACCCGCGCCCGTCATGGCGATGGCGCCCCCGCCTTCTCCTTCCGCGCCAGCGGCAGCCGCGTCGAAAGCATCGGAAGCGGGTGCCACTACGCTTGATTCGATCACCACGGCTGCGTCCCCGATTACCGAGGAAGCTTCCATTACAAACGTGCAGAGCGCGGGTGTCGATGAAGGTGGCATCGTCAAGCGCCATGGCGATCATCTGGTGGTGTTGCGCCGAGGACGCTTGTTCACGGTCAAGGTGGGCGGCGACGCGCTTGCACCTGTTTCGATGATCGATGCCTATGCACCCGGCTCCGATCCTTCCGGTGCCTGGTACGACGAAATGCTGATCGCCCGCAACACGATCGCGGTCATCGGCTTCAGCTACGCGCGCGGTGGCACCGAGATCGGCTTGTTCGACATCGACCTCGCGGGCGGCCTCAAATACCGCGCGACGTACCACCTTCGCAGCAACGATTATTACTCGTCGCGCAACTATGCCAGCCGCTTGATCGGCGACAAGCTCATCTTCTACACGCCGATGCACCTGGACACGCCGGAGTTCGGGGACGGTGGATTCTTCCCGGCCCTGCGCCGTTGGCACCCGCGCGCGGCCCCCTCCGAATTCAAGCGCATTCTCCCGGCCACGCGCATCTATCGCAGCGACGACGAGCTAGATCCGGATAACGGCATCGCGCTGCACACGGTGACCACCTGCGACCTGGCGGCCGCGCAGATGCAGTGCGCCTCCACTGCGGTGCTCGGGCCGGAAGGCCGCGTGTTCTATGTCTCGACCGATTCGGTGTTCGTCTGGACCACCGAGCATGCCGACGACGATGCACATCCTGCGCGTTCCTCCGTGTTCCGTATCCCGCTGGATGGCAGTGCGCCGAGCGCGTTGAAGACCACCGGCGGCCCGGTCGATCAACTGTCCTTCCTGCAGGACGCACAAGGCTTCTTGAACGTGCTGCTGACCGCCGGCAGCGATGGCGAAGGCATGTGGAACGCCGAGAGCAAGCAAGGTGACATGGCGCTGCTGCGCGTGCACCTGCGCGACTTCGGCGACGGCAGCACCGCGGCCCAGGCCAGCGATTACCGTGCCCTGCCCAAGGCGTCCGGCGATGACATCCAGAACCGGTATGTCGGCGACTGGTTGATTTACGGCACCGCGCCGAATCGCTGGAACCGGGGTGCGGATGGCGATCGCAC
>JBDSEX010000245.1:0-11769 GCA_039919835.1 Luteimonas sp. | reverse complement strand
CGGTGCGGCGCCAGCTGGACCAGCTGCTCGTTGCGCAGGTAACCGAGCAATTGATACGTACCGAGGAAGGCGCGTTCGCTGCCGGGGACCTGCTGCATGACATCGACGCCATAAAACTGGCTTCGATAGTCCATTCCAAGCAATCCCAAGAGCGTCGGCGCGATGTCGATCTGGCTGGTCAGGCGCTCCCAGCGCGCCGGCGCGATGTTGCCCGGCGAATAGATCCACAACGGGATGTGGTAACGGAACACCGGCAGCGACGCCTTCCCGCCACTGGACGCGCAGTGGTCGGCGGTGATCACGAACACGGTGTTGGCGAACCACGGTTTTGCGCGAGCGCGGCGCAGGAAGTCGCCGATGGCCCAGTCGGTGTACGCCACCGCGCTTTCGCGCTTGCCCTGCGGCCACGGCCCGCGGCCTTGGGGGAAGGTGTAGGGACGATGGTTGGAGGTGGTCATCAGGTGGGCGAAAAACGGTTTGCCGGCGGCGCTGGACGTGTCGAATTCGGCCAGCGCCATCGTGTAGAGATCCTCATCGGCGACGCCCCAGATGTTGGCGTGGTGAATGCTCTTCTTGTCGATCTGTTCGCGGTCGCGCACTGCATAGCCGTTGTGCGCGAAGAAATAGTCCATGTTGTCGAACGCGCCGTAGCCGCCGTACAGGAACTGCGACACGTAGCCCTTGCCGTTGAACACTTCGGCCAGGCTCGCAAGGCCCTCGTTATGCGGGCGCTTGACGATCGATTCGCCTGGGGTCGGCGGCACCGACAACGACAGCGCCTCCAGCCCGCGCACGGTGCGTGTGCCGGTGGCGAACAGGCGGGTAAACAGCAGGCTGTCCTTGGTCAGGGCGTCCAGCTGCGGCGTCAGGCTGGGAACGCGCCCGTAGCTTCCCGAATACGACGCAGACAGGCTTTCGACACTGATCAGCACTACGTTGAACCTGCGTTCCGGCGCGGCGTTGTGGATGTCGCGGGTGAGGTCGGCCGGGTGGTGGCCGGTGAAATGCGCATCGGGCGAGCGCAGCAGCCGACGCACGTGCACGAAGGCCTGGTCCAGTGGCAGCGAACGGTAGAACGTGTCGTAGTCCAGGGACGCGCTGCGGTAGGCGGCGAAGAACTGGTACACGCCGTTGCCGGCCAGTTCGTTGACGTACTGGTTGTCGGTGCGGTCCTTGAGGTCGGCATCGACCAGCCACGTGCCGAGCACGCCCAGTACCAGCCAGGCGGCCGCGACCAGGCTGCGTCCAGCAAACGTCGTGCCGGCGTCCTGCGGGCGATGCCAGCGCCGCGTGCGGTGGAAAACCACGCCCGCCACCACACCCAGTCCGCCCAGCAACCAGCCCACCGGATACGACTCGCGGATGTTGCCGATGACTTCGGTCGTGTAGACCAGATAATCGACCGCGATGAAGTTGAAACGGGTCTGGAACTCTTCCCAGAAGGTCCACTCCGACAACGCCACGAACAGCATCACGCACAGCAGCACCATGCACAGCATGCCCAGCGCGATGCGGCCGGGCCGGGACAGCAGCCATCGCGTGGGCACCAGCCACAACCACAGCAGCAGTGGTAGCGCGAAATACAGCAGGGCCAGCAGGTCGTAGCCGAGACCAACGCCGAACGCGTATGCCCAAAGCGCGGGCGACGCGGGCACGCCACTGCCGGTGACCAGCAGCAACGCGAGGCGCGTCAGCATCGACACGGTGAGGAAGGTGGTGCCCAGCCAGAGCAACGGCCGGAAACGTGTCCGCAGAGCGGAGGTGGCGTCGACAGGGTTGGAGTTGGCGGGCATGCACGATTCCACGGGTGCGGGTCGGCGGTTGCCGGACGCGGGGCACTGTGGAATCCGGCGGTGTAAGCGGGACTGGGGTGAAACTCAGCGAAGTGTTAAGCGGCGCGGGAAAGATGTGCCCTACTCGACTTACGCGTCATTCCAGCGCAGCTGGAAAGGCACACCGGCAGACTCTCTGCCGAGCGGATGTGCACCCGCTCAAAAGAGCGGCAGGGCTGTCAATTGCGCGGGTTCTCAACAGCGAAGCCGGTCGTGGCGAGCAGCGCGCCATCAGCGTGGTTCGGTCGCGCGCAAACAGTGGCAAGCTATCCCGGCAATACGCGAACGCCAGCGCAAGGAATTCCATGCAACCCGGACTGAAGGTGCTGCTGGTCGAGGACCAGCACGACATCGCCGCCAACATCTGGGACTTCCTGGAGCGGCGCGGTCACGCGATCGACCACGCCGCCGATGGCGAGGCGGGCCTGGCGCGCGCGCTCGAGGGCGGCCTGGATGTCATCGTGCTGGACCTCGGACTGCCGCGGCTCGATGGGCTGGACTTGTGTCGCAAGCTGCGTGAAGCGGGCCACGGCGTGCCGGTGCTGATGCTGACCGCGCGCGACACGCTGGACGACAAGTTGCGCGGCTTCGCCGAAGGCGCCGACGACTACATGGTGAAACCATTCTCGATGCATGAACTCGAGGCGCGGATCCGCGCGGTGCATCGCCGCGGGCGGCCGCCAGGCGACACGCCGCTACGCGTGGGCGACCTCAGCTACGACCCGCGATCGATGCTGGCGTCGCGCGCGGGTCAGACGCTCACGTTGACTCGCGTGCAGGGGCTGCTGCTGACCGAGCTGATGCGCGACGCGCCCAACGTGATCCCGCACCGCAAACTGATCGAGACGGTGTGGGGCGACGAGGGTGGCGACAGCGCCGCATTGCACACGCATCTGTACGAATTGCGCCAGCTGGTGGACCGTCCGTTCGCGCACGCGATGATCCAGTCGGTGCGCGGACTTGGCTATCGCATGATGGCGCCGCCATCGGGCGGGGCGGCATGAACACAACCAGGGTCTCGCTCCGCCGCCGGGTTGCACTCGCCTACACGGGGCTTGGCTTCGTCTTGAGCGTGTTGTTCGCCGCGGCGACCGTGTTCATCACCGAAGACTACGAACACATCCTGGTCGATGAAATCCTGCGTGGCCAGTCCGACGATTACGCACTGCGGCTGGCTGCCAATCCCGCCACGATGCTGCCGCAGACCCATCGACTCAGCGGCTACCTGCGGCGCGCCGATGGCAGCGGCAACATCCCGGCGGAACTTGCGGTACTGGGGCCCGGTACGCACGAGAGCAAAGCCCCGGCCCAGGAAGGCCTCCATGTCGGAGTGTTCGACACCGACCAGGGGCGCCTGTATTTCGTGATCGACCTGAGCGATATCGAGCGCCTCGAACGGCACCTGGACTGGTTCCTGATCGCCGTGGTCGTGCTGGGCACCACCCTCGCCGGTTGGCTCGGGTGGATGCTCGCCGGCGCAACGGTGGCGCCGGTGCGGCGCCTGGCCGAAGCCGTCGATGCGCTGCCGACGCAGCCACGCGCGAGCGCCCTGGCCGGATCCGTCAGCGACGACGAGCTGGGGCGCCTGGCCGCGTCCATCGACCACTACCAGGCGCGCCTGGTGGAAGCCGATGCGCAGGAGCGCAGGTTCTTCGCCGATGCCAGCCATGAACTGCGCACGCCGATCGCGGTGGTGCGCGGCGCGGCCGAACTGTTGCTCGACGACGGCACGTTGCCGGGAGCCACGCGGCGCGTGCTGCAGCGGCTGGATCGCGGCGTGCGCGAGGTGACCGACCTGCTGGATGTGGTGCTCGGTCTCGCGCGTCGCCGTGAACCGTTGATCGAGACGGTCGCCGCCGATTCGCTGCTGCGGGGTGTGGCCGCCGCGTTGCAGGAAGCCGGCGCCCATCCGCACCTGCAAATCGACATCGAAGCGAGCGGCGCCTGGCGCGTGCCGACGCGCGAAAGCCTGCTGGTGTTGCGCGGCGTCCTGCGGCAACTGCTGCCGTCCGACAGCCACGGGCGGTTGCTGCTGCGCGGCGAAGGTGACCTGCTGGAGATGTCGTACGTCGCGGCGGAAGGTTCGGAACCGCCTGCGCGACCCGTTCCGCAACGCAGCGACAACGGGCTCGCCGTGACCTTGCTTGGGCGCCTTGCCGATGCGTTGGAGTGGCGGTTCGAGGATCAGACGTTCGACAGCGGGACGCGTCGTGTGCGCATCCGCCTGCCGGAGGTGCTGCTGGCGCCATCAAGCTCCGTCGACCCGGCGCGCTGAATTACCCGCGGATTTTTCCGTGCGCTTGAATCTGATTACGGCCCGGCCTTATCCAGTTCCGCTTCCTCGCGCTCCTTGAGCACCAGTTCGGCCTCGACATCGGCCATCGCGCGATGCTTGAGCGACTTGCAGCGCTCGATCCCAGCCTGTGTCAGCCGCAGCGAGCCGCTGTCTTCCTCCGCCAGCGCCGATTCCACCAGGCGCTCCCTCAACAGCCGCGACCGTTCGCCCGGAACCTCGCCCTCGTCGATCCGGTGCAGGACATCGAGCAGACCCAGTTCTTCCAGGGTGATCGGATCCATGGGTGGGAGCCTTTGGGGCGGGATCGCAATGATGGCACCAGCGATCCCTGCCGAAAAGACCCGGGGACCGATCAGGCGGGCTGCAGGTTGGCGTAGGACAGCACCAGCCACTTGCTACCGCTACCGTCGAAATTCACCTGCACCCGTGCATGCGCGCCGGCGCCTTCGTAGTCGGTGACGATGCCGGTCCCGAACGTGGCGTGCTTGACGGTCTGGCCGAGCTTGACCGACGGGGTCTCGATGGCGGCGTGGCCGAAATCGCGGCGCGGCTGTGGCGAATGCATCGGCCGCGACACCTGCACGCGCGGGCGGACTTCGTGCAGCAGCGACGGCGGGATTTCGCGCAGGAAACGCGAGGGAATGCCGTACATGTCCATGCCGTGTATCCGGCGTGCTTCGGCGTAGCTGAGCACCAGTTTCTGCCGGGCTCGGGTGATGCCCACGTACGCGAGCCGACGTTCCTCCTCAAGCCGGCCACTTTCCTCGATCGACTTGTTGTTGGGGAACAGGCCTTCCTCCATGCCGGCAAGGAACACCAGCGGGAACTCCAGGCCCTTGGCGCTGTGCAGCGTCATCAACTGCACGCCATCGGCGCCGGCCTCGGCCTGGCCTTCGCCCGCTTCCAGCGAGGCATACGCGAGGAAGGCGACCAGTTCGGTCAACGCGGCGGCCTCCTCGTCGTCGCCGCGGACGAAGCGCGAGGCGACCGAGACCAGTTCGTCGAGGTTCTCCGTGCGCGAATCGAGCTGGCCGGACGATTCCTTGTCGTAGTGCGCGCGCAGGCCCGAGCGCAGCAGGACGTGGTCGATCTTGTCCTGCAACGGCAGTTCGGCGGTTTCGGTGGACAGCGCATCGATCAACGCATGGAACGCCATCAGCGCATTGCGCGCACGCGCGGCGAGCAGGGGTTCGCTGCCGACGCGATTCGCCGCTTCCCACAACGGCACCGCATCGGTGCGCGCGCGTTTGCGGACTTCGTCGAGCGTCCGCTCGCCGATGCCGCGCGTCGGCGTGTTGACGGCACGCTCGAAGGCCGCGTCGTCGTCGCGATTGGCGACCAGCCGCAGGTACGCCAGGGTGTCCTTGATTTCCGCGCGTTCGAAGAAGCGCTGCCCTCCATACACGCGATACGGAATCGGCATGTCGGCGCGCAACGCTTCCTCGAATGCGCGCGATTGCGCGTTGCTGCGGTAGAGGATCGCGCAGTCGCCGTAGTTGCCACCGTCTCGCACCCACTGGCGGATACGCTCGACCACGAAACGAGACTCGTCGATTTCGTTGTAGGCCGCGTACAGGTCCACCGGCTCGCCCTCGCCGCTGTCCGTCCACAGGTTCTTTCCGAGCCGCTCCGGGTTGTGCGCGATGACCGCATTGGCGGCGCCGAGGATGTTTGCGCTTGAGCGGTAGTTCTGTTCAAGGCGCAGCGTCTTCGCGTCCGGATAATCGTTGAGGAAACGCTGCACGTTTTCGACCTTCGCGCCGCGCCAGCCGTAGATGGCCTGGTCGTCGTCGCCGACCACGAACACATGCCCGGTATCGCCCGCCAGCACCCGCACGAACGCGTACTGGATGCTGTTGGTATCCTGGAACTCGTCGATCAGCAATTCGCCGAAGCGCTGCCGGTAGTGCGCGAGCAGTGCCGGCGTGTCGCGCAGCAGTTCGTGCGCGCGCAGCAGCAGCTCGGCGAAATCGACCAGTCCCGCGCGGTCGCACCGCTCCTGGTACAGCGCATAGGCGCGGCGCATCACGTCGGCCCACTGGTCGTCGCCAGGCTGGATGTGCTGCGGCCGGCGGCCCTCGTCCTTCTGCGCGTTGATCCACCACGCGATCTGCCGCGGCGGGAAGCGCGCCTCGTCGAGTTCGAGTGGCTGGATGACGCGCTTGATCAACCGCAGCTGATCGTCGCTGTCGAGGATCTGGAAACTTTCCGGAAGCTTGGCGTCCTGCCAATGCAGCCGCAGCAGCCGATGCGCGAGGCCGTGGAAGGTTCCAATCCACAAGCCGCGGCTGCCATTGCGGAGCAACGCATCCGCACGCGCGCGCATCTCCCCCGCAGCCTTGTTGGTGAACGTCACCGCGAAGATCCCGTGCGCCGGCACGCGATGCACCTCGTTGAGCCACGCGATCCGATGCATCAGCACGCGCGTCTTGCCGCTGCCCGCGCCCGCGAGGATCAGGTAATGGCCGGCTTCGGCGGTCACGGCTTCGCGCTGGGCTGAATTGAGATCGTCGAGCAGGTAGGACACATCCATGTGTGAAGTTTAACGGGCGGGATGCGTTCGGCGCTTTCGTTGTGAATGGTGGGCGGGGAATTTCTGGCCAGTAAACGCTGACAGCCCTTTCGCAATGAACAAGGCCGGCATGGGCATCACAGCGAGCGAACAAAACCCCCTTCGTTCCCAACCGTTTCGGCAGCCAACGAATCGAGGATCACGTCAAACGGCGCCGGCCGCGCCAACAGGAATCCCTGCAACTGATCGCACCCCTGCGCCAACAGCCAGTTGCGCTGCTCGACCGTTTCAACTCCCTCCGCGACGGTCCCAAGATCCAGGCTGCGCGCGAGCGTGATGATGCTGGTGCAGATCGCCTCGTCGTCCTCGTCCTGGCCGAGGTCGCGCACGAACGAGCGGTCGATCTTGAGGCGCGAGATCGGCAGGCGCTTGAGGTAGGCCAGGCTGGAATAGCCGGTGCCGAAATCGTCGACGGCGATGGTCACGCCGAGTGCGTTGAGCCGGTTCATGATGGCGATCGCCGATTCCGGATCCGCCATCACCGCGGATTCGGTCAGTTCGATTTCCAGCGCGCCGCGCGGCAGCGCATGCAATGCGATCGCATCCTCCACATCGGTCAGCAGGCCGGCCTGGAACTGCAGCGCCGAGACATTGATCGAAATGGTGAGGTGCCCCAGGCCCCGCTGCGCCAGCAACGCATGATGGCGCGCGGCCTCGCCCAGCACCCAGCGCCCCAACTCCACGATCAGGCCGCTGTTTTCGCAGGCGCCGATGAAACGTCCCGGTGGCAGCAGTCCCTGTTCGGGATGTTGCCAGCGCACCAGCGCCTCCATGCCGGTGGCGCTGCCGTCGGCACTGAACAGCGGCTGGAAATGCAGCACGAATTCCTCGCGCACCAGCGCCTGCCGGAGCCGGGTGATCAGGTGCAGCCGTTCCGACGCCACCGCATCGAATTCAGCCCGGTACTGCATGACACGGTTGCGTCCGGCCTGCTTCGCCTCGTACATCGCGATGTCGGCGTGCATCAGCAGCGTTTCGGCATCGTCGCCATGTTCGGGGTAACAGGCGTAACCGATGCTGCTGCTGAGGTAGTGCGACGAGCCGCCCAGACTCAGCGGCTCGGCGAAGGATGCCTGCACGCGCTTGATCACGCTGGCGGCGCCGCTGCTGTCGGCCTGTTCGGAAATCACCAGCACGAACTCGTCGCCGCCGAAACGGCTCACCGTGTCGGCGTCGCGCACGCAACCCAGCAACGCACCCGCCACCGCACGCAACGCGAGATCACCCGCCGCATGGCCGAGGCCATCGTTGATCAGCTTGAAGTTGTCCAGGTCCACGAACGCCACGCCGACGCCACGCCCGAAACGCGCCGCCGAGGCGATTGCCTGCTGCAGGCGATCCAGCAGCAGGGTGCGGTTGGGCAGGCCGGTGAGTTCGTCGTGGGTCGCGCGATGGACGATCTGCGCCTGTTGACGCTGGCGCTCGGAGACGTCGTTCTGCACGCCGACGAAATGGGTGATGACGCCCGCTTCGTCGCGGACCGGATTTATATGCAGGTCGTTCCAGAACTCGGTGCCGTCCTTGCGGTAATTGCGCAGCAGTGCGCGCGCTTCGCGCCCGTTGGCGATGCCGCGGCTGATCTCGTGGCGGCCGGCCTGGTCCCTGTCTTCGCCCTGCAGGAAACGGCAGTTGCGACCGACCGCTTCCTCCGCGCTGTAGCCGGTGATCCTTTCGAATGCGGCATTGACGTACACCACCGGCAGGTCGGGCAATCGCGCATCGGCGATGACGATGCCGTTTTCGGTGGACTCCACCGCACGTCGCAACAGGCGCAGGTCGGTGTCCTGCTGGTGCTTCTCGCTGACATCGACCATGCCGCCGACGGCGCGCAGCGCGTGGCCGCGCTCGTCGCGCAGGATGAAGCCGCGATCAAGCACCTGCGCGTAGCTGCCGTCCTTGCGGCGCAGCTGGTAGCGCTCCTCCCACTCGGTGGCTCCGGAATCGATCCCGTGCTGCACGCTGGTCATCACCCGCTCGCGGTCGTCGCCGTGCAGCAGTTCGCCCCACGACGCAAGCGACGGTCCGAATTCGCCGGGCGCGTAGCCGAACAGCGGATAGACGTTCTCGCTGCGCCAGGTCACGCCGGTGGCGAGGTCCCAGTCCCACACGGCGTCGCTGGTGGCGCGTGCGACCAGCTGGAAGCGCTGTTCGCTGCGTTCCTGTTCGGTCACGTCCTGCGCCAGCACCAGTCGCGCGGGGCGGCCGCCGAACAGGATGTCGCGGGTGTGGATTGCCGCGCGCAGGCTGCTGCCGTCCTTGCGCAAGTGGGTCCATACGCGGCCTTGCGGACGTTCCTCGGCGGCCAGGCGCGTGGCGGACTCGACGGCGGACGCCTCATCGCGCGGACGGATATCGGTGATGCGGCCGGAAAGCAGTTCCTGTTCCGGATAGCCGTAGCTGGCGAGCATTGCGTCATTGACCGCGAGAAACGCCAGCGTCTCGCGATCGAATACCCACATCGGCATCGGGTTGTGCTGGAACAGGAACCGGTACTGCGCCTCGGCCTCGCGCAACTGGTCGCGGGCGTGGGCCAGGGTGGTGATGTCCTGCTGGACACTGCGCAGGATCACCCGGCCATCCGGTGCGATTTCGCGCACGCCCCTGCAACTGAGCACGCGGATGTCGCCGTCCGGGCGAACGACCCTGAATTCAGCTTCGCACGCTGTCCCGGTCTCGATCAGTGCCGCGGCGTAGGCGCGCATCGCGCCCCTGTCTTCAGCGTGGATGTATTCGAAGACAGTGTCGGCGCGCGGTTTGAACAGGTAGGGATCGAGTCCGTAGATGTCGTAGATGGTGTCCGACCATACGATGTCGCCACTGGCGATGTCCCATTCCCAGTCGCCCACCCGCGCGACGTCCTGTGCCACCCTCAACCGCTCCCGTATGGAGGCCACTTCGGTGACGTCCTGCTGGATGCCCTGCAGGACGCGATGCCCCGGCGTGCGCTCGGTCCACTCGCCGCGCGAGTAAACCGTGCGCACCGCGGAGTCGGCACGCAGGATGCGGTATTCGATCTCGGAGGGATCTCCACCGGCGCGTAACCGCGCGAGGTAGTCCTTGACGCGGGCCCGATCATCCGGATGCAGCTGGCCGGGAACTTCACTTGCGTTGAACCGCGCCGTCCGAGGCGGCAGGCCGTAGATGCGGTAGATCTCCTCCGACCAGGTCACCCATCCCGTGTCGAGCTCCCAACGCCAGTGGCCAAGGCTGGCAATGCGTCGTGTTTCCTTGAGCTGGGTTGCGGAGCGCCGCAAGGACTCGACGAGTTGCAGATGGCGGCCGCGGGACCGCATCAACACCCACAACAGGTAGAGCCACAGCAGTGCCAGCATCCCGACCAGTACGCTGGCGGTGGCGGCGAACCGGAACCAGCCGGCGAGCATGTCCGCGTGTGCCACGCCGCTGATGACCACCAGCGGATACTGCGGCAGTGACCGATAGGCGGCGAGGCGTGGTTTGCCATCCAGCACGCTGGTGAGTTCAAACGTGCCGTTCGCAGCCCGGGGCAGCTCCCGCTTGAACAGCTCGCTGTCGAGGAGCGACCTCCCCACCCATCGCGCCTGGTCACGGCTGCGGACAACGACCTGGCCGTCACGATGGATGATGTTGGCGATGCCATCGCTGCCGAGGCTGAGTCCTGCAGCGATGCGCTCGAGGGAGGCAATCCTCAACGAACCGACGATCCAGGCGGTTTCGCCGCCTGCACGCGTCTCAACGGGCACGGCCAGGGGCAACACCCAACCCTGCGTGCTCCTCTGGACGGGATGCCCGACACGCATCCTGCCCCGGCTCCGGGACGGATCACTCCCGGCAGCCTGCAGGCCGGGCAGGTCCGGCAGTGAAGCCGCGAGATGCACGTCCAGCAGGTCAGGGTTGCGGCGCTGCATGGCGGCAACACGTTCCACGGACAGGTGCAGCGGGCGAATCCCGGGCACAACCTGCGACGAAACGTCCGCCAGGCTGGTGAGATCGCGCTCGATGTACTCGAGTTCGCGCCGCAGCTCCCGTTCGGCGCCGCCGACGATCGCGTTGACCTGGGCCTGACCATGGCGATGACGCACGACCCGGTCATGCCAGAGCACGATCCCCAGGGCCACCGCCAGGCTCACCAGCAACAGCAGGCCGTACGCAAGCATGCGTCGTACCGGCGGAGCCAGGCGGGAGTGACTGTCGGCAGCTTCAGTACGCATGGAGGGTCGGCGTAGCGGACTCCTGGCTGACGACGGCGGGTCGACGAATCAATGGCCCTGCCGGCACTGTCCTCCACGGGGTGGAAGGGGTCAACGACGATGCCGCGTTCTGTGACAGTTCGCGCAACGTCGCTGATGGGGCAGTGTGGCCACAAGGCGTGTGCATGTGGGATCAATACGCCCGGGGCCAGCGCTCCGGGATCACCCGGCAGCGGTAATAGGGCGTACGCCCGCCTTGGTGCAGCACGCGTCGGTGCAGCCCTGCTCAGTGCAGCCCCGCTCAGTGCAGCCCGCGTTGGTGCAGCACGCCCCGGGTGCAGCACGCGTCGGCACGTGCCTGCAGGGCTCCCAGGCAGGCCGCACTGGAAGTTTCCCCGACCCAGTCCGCTCCGGCCCGGCGTCGGGGGCTGGTGGCGACGCAAGTCATCGCCCGCTCAGTTCGAGGGCGACACGTGCTCGCGTTTGCTCGAGGTGTACGTCATCAGCTTGTCGGTCCACGCGATGCCGATCGCCGACAGGATGAACACGGTATGGATGATGGTCTGCCACAGCACGCCCGCCATGGTGACGGCAGTGCAGGTCTTGTCGTCGAAGTGGGCGAGCACGGCGGCCTGCGCAGCGGCAAATGCTTCGGTGGTGCCGCAGAACGGCAACTCGCCCACGCCGCCCACTTCGATGAAGGTCTTGAGCAGGTGGATGGAACTGATGCCGATGATCGCCATCGCGAGTTTGACTTTCAGTACCGACGCGTTGACGTGCGACAACCATTCCGGCTGGTCGGGATGCCCTTCCAGGCGCAGCCGCGACACGAACGTTTCGTAACCGCCGACGATCACCATCATCAGCAGGTTGGAAATCATCACCACGTCAATCAGGCCG
>JBDSEX010000243.1:0-5189 GCA_039919835.1 Luteimonas sp. | reverse complement strand
GGTGCCAGCGGAAGCGGTCGGTCGCGTGGCTGGCATCGGTAGAGCGCGCGGTTCAGCGCTGGTGGACGGCACCTGCAGTTGCGGCGCCACGGCGGCGCGTTCGGGAAGGCTGCGTGCCGGTGCGGTGGGGAGGGGCCGTGGCGCGGGAATGTCGGTCGGCTGCTGCGTGAGCTGCGGCACCACGATTTCGCGCGGCGGTACTTCGCGCTGCACCGGTCGTACCGGCGCCAACGGACGCGGCGTGGGAATGTCGATGATCCGCGTGCGCAGCTGCGGCACCGCAACCTGCGCTTGCATTGCGTCGACCGTTCGCTCGCGGGGTGGCGGCAGGCGGAAGGTGGGGTCCGGCGCGCTTGACTGCGTCACCTGCAACGGCTGCTCGGCTGCCGGCGCAGGCTCGATGTCGGCGACACGCGGGACTTCGCGCTCGGGCTGCGGCTCGGCCGGGGCATCGATCGCGCTGACGTCGGCCTGTTCCTGCGTCAATTGCGGGCGCTGGGCCTGCGCGGCGTCCGGCGTGGTTGCGGAAGGCGACGCCTCGGCGGGCGTCGGCTCGGGATCGGGTGCCGGCGATGGAGGACCTCCGCCCTCTTCCTCGGGCGTCCCAATGCCGACAAGCTGCACACGCACCTGCTCGCCCTCGTCCGGCGCGACCGTCATGAAACGCAGGTACATCAGGTACAGCAGCATGGCGGTGAAAAACACATGCACGATCACGCTGACCACCATCGCCGACCAGCGCATCCAACGTTCGTCGCGTACCGGCGGCTGCCAGTGCTGGCGCCACAACCTGCCGAAGGCCTGCCAGCGGTTGAGCTCGATCGCGCGGCGTGGCGGCGACGCCAGCTCGCGTTGCACGAAGATCGCGACGATCGCTTCGGCGGTGGCTCCCGTGACTGCGCCGGCGCGTTCGCCCAGCGCTGCCAGCCACGCGGCCCAACTGGGCGGGAAACCCACCGGCGCGTCCGGACGGATCGAACGGAGCGTGCGCCGGGTCAACAGCGCCTGCAGGAGTTCGGCAGCGGAAAACACGCGTCGCGCGTCTCGTTACGCTGCAGCGTCGCGGGCAATGTACGGGGCGACGCCGGTGTCGTGATCGGTTGCATCACGCACTGCCGTGACACCGGCGACCTTGTCGAGCAATGTCTTCTCGATGCCCTGCTTCAAGGTCACGTCCGCCATCCCGCAACCCTGGCATCCGCCGCCGAATCGCAACACGACGACACCATCGCTGGTGACTTCCTGTACCGAAACGTGGCCCTTGTGCTGCGCCAGCTGTGGATTGATCTCATGCTCGACGATCCAGTGCACGCGTTCGACCAGCGACGCGGACTCGGTCGGTACTTCACCCTTGATCTTTGGCGCGCGGATCTGCAACTGCCCGCTGGTCGCCTTGTGCTCGTAATCGATCTCGGCGTTGTCGAGATAGCTCACGCTGGCCGCATCCAGCCACAGCGTGAAGCCGTCGCAATCGATGGCCCACTCGTCACCCTGCAGGTCACGTTGCTCGGCGAACTCGAGCCGCACATCGGCCTTCGGCGTGCCTGCTCCCACGGCGGCAAGTTTCACCCCGAGCCCGGGAATGTCCTCGCGCTCGATGAGCTTGCGGAAATGGGTCTGCGCCGATTCGGAAATATTGATCATGGTGTTATCTAGAAAATCCCTATGCATCGGTGCAGACATGCATGAGTGACTCAAGCCACTCATGGGCGTTCCAGTGGTGGTTCCCGCCGCGCCTGACTTCGGTTAGAACGTTGGGCATGTTTGGCAGACAAGCATGGATCGTGAAACAACGACCGCCGGAGTATTCTAGCGATGTCCCATCAACCCGACCGCGCCAGGCCTGCCGGAGGGTGAACGGGTGCCGTCATTCGTTAGGAGTTCGTCATGTCCGACCTCATCCCTCTCGCCAACGCCCACTGCATCGCGCGCAAGGGCTCCGAATTCAAGCTCACCGAAGCACGCCTCCGCGAACTGCAGCCGCAAGTCCCCGGGTGGGAGCTGATGGAAAACGGACACGCCTTGGGCAAGACCTTCAAGTTCAAGGACTACTACCGGACAATGTCCTTCGTCAACGCCCTCGCCCACATGGCAAACCGCGAAGACCACCACCCCGACCTCGGCGTGCACTACGACCGCTGCGTGGTGCGGTATTCGACCCACGATGTCGGGGGGTTGAGTGAAAACGATTTCATTTGCGCGGCGATGGCGGATGCGTTGGCGTCGTGATGCACGGCGCCTTTATTCCGCAGGCTGCGGCAGGCAGATCCCCATGACGGAGTCGTCACAATGAAATCGTTCGCCCTGCTCGTATTGATGTTGCTGTCGCTTGTCGCACGCGCAGCGGACCCCAGACTGATGGAACACTCCGGCTATTTCGACAACACCGGACGCGAGGATGTGCTCACCGGCGGGGTGCGCTTGATCCCGATCACCACCCCCCACGGCACGTTCAAGGTGTGGACCAAGCGCGTCGGCAACAATCCGACGATCAAGGTATTGCTGCTGCACGGCGGACCGGGCGCCACGCACGAATATTTCGAGGCCTTCGACAGCTATTTCCCGAATGCCGGCGTCGAGTACTACTACTACGATCAACTCGGTTCCGCCTACAGTGACCAGCCCGACGATCCGCGGCTGCTGGACATCGCGCGTTATGTGGATGAAGTCGAGCAGGTGCGGCAGGCGTTGCATCTGGACGAAAGCAACTTTTACCTGCTTGGCCATTCCTGGGGCGGCATCCTGGCAATCGAGTACGCGCTGAAGTACCAGAATCACCTCAAGGGGCTGGTGATTTCCAACATGATGTCGAGCATCCCGGCTTACAACGCGTACGCCCAGAACGTGCTGATGCCGCAGATGGAGCCGGCGACGCTGGCCGAGATCAAGCGTCTGGAAGCCGCGAAATCCTTCGACGACCCGCGCTACATGGAACTTCTGCTGCCCCATTACGAACGGCACGTCGTCCGCATGCCCGCGGCGCAATGGCCCGACCCGATCAACCGTGCCTTCGCCAAGCTCAACAAGAAGGTCTATATCCCGATGCAGGGGCCGAGCGAACTGGGTGCAAGCGGCGTGTTGCTGGACTGGGATCGCACTGCCGACCTGCCGAAAATCACCGTGCCGACATTGGTGGTGGGCGCCCGCCACGACACCATGGATCCTGCCTACATGGAAATGATGAGCAAGCGGTTGCCACGCGGCCGCTATCTGTTTTCTGCAAAGGGTAGCCACATGGCGATGTACGACGACCAGGCGGTCTACATGGAAGGCGTGATCGGTTTTCTGCGCGATGTCGATCAGGGCGCGACGATATTCAAGACATCCTCGGGGCCTTGAACGCGGCGTAATCGTGGTCCGACATGCGACTTATGCGTTTGCCAACCGCAATGTGACTTTGGGACCGACTCCGCGGTAAAACCGGGCAAATTGAGCTGTCCGGTGTTTTGCCTGACGCTGGAGATATCCGGACGCTGTCACGCGGTATGAAGACGACACAGGCGAACGGCATGACAGCGACCTTTGTTCGGCATTCCTGATGACATTGGCTCAGTCAATCAAGACAGTCGATCGAGCACATCCACCAACTCAGGCGCCAACGGGGCGCTCAACACATACGGCGCTTTTCCGCCGTCCAACGCGAACTCCAGCGACGCGGCATGCAGGAACATGCGCTTCAAGCCGAGCTGCTCCCGAAACCGCTTGTTTGACTCGGCATCGCCGTACTTGTCGTCACCGGCCACGGCGTGTCCGATGTGCTGCGCATGCACGCGGATCTGGTGGGTGCGGCCGGTTTCGATGCGGACTTCGCAGTAGCTGTGGCCGCCCTTGCGTTCGAGCACCCGGAAGTGACTCAGCGATGGCTTGCCCGAAGCGTTGACCTGCACATGCCGTTCGCCCCCCTGCCGCAATCCGACATGCAGGGGCGCATCCACCGACATCGTCCCATCCGGCATGCGCCCGACCAGCAGCGCAAGGTAGCGCTTGGCGATACCGCCCTCCTCCCGCATCAACGCCTGCAGTTCGGTCAATGCGGACCGCTTCTTGGCGATGATCAGCAAACCGGACGTGTCGCGGTCCAGGCGATGCACCAGCTCCAGGGTCTCCTTGGGACGCGAGGCGCGAATGGTTTCGATCGCGCCGAAGCTGATCCCGCTGCCGCCATGGCTGGCCACGCCCGACGGCTTGTTCAGCGCCAGCAAGCGGGCGTCCTCGAACACGATGGCCGCATCCAACGCGTCCATGAAGCCTTGCGGTGGCGTGCCCGTCTCGCCAGGCTCGTCTATCTGGATCGGGGGAATCCGGACCTGGTCGCCTCCTTCCAATCGCCGCTCAGCCTTCACGCGCCCTCCGTTGACCCGTACCTGTCCCGACCGCAACAGCTTGTAAACCAGGCTCCGCGGCACGCCTTTCAGGTAGCCCAGCAGGAAATTGTCGATCCGCTGGCCGTCGCGGTCCTCGTCGATGCGCACGGTATGAGCGGATCCCGCGTTGCGGGAGGGGACGTCTGGGTCGGCCATCGGCACTGTTGCTCTGTTACACTCGCGGAGCGAGATAAGGGTTTGATTTCGTTGGGAGTTACCCGGGCCGAAAGCCCGTCTCCCGCGATTCCCGGTTCAAGTGCGCGACCACTGCCCTCGGGGCAGATCAATGTTAGCGCGGCTGACCGGCAAACCCCGACATCGCCCGGTGCGTCAGACACTGGAGTGAACATGTCCCGCGCGATCCGCCCGGCATTTATTTGCCAAACGGGTCGCCGGCCCCAGTAAAAGATAATGAACAAGCGCTCCCGCGGCATGCCGTGGTGTTGAAGCGCTGGAACAGCAAGACGGCTACTGCGCGCCTGTCGCGAGGTAGTGTCTGGTGACATCCAGAGGCGAAACGTCCACGGCGTTCCGCGTGCAGAAGCGCGCGAGGAATGCATCATGAAACGCATGTTGATCAACGCGACGCAGGCCGAAGAACTGCGCGTCGCCATCGTTGATGGCCAGTCCCTGTACGACATCGATATCGAACAGCCGGCCAAGGAACAGAAAAAGTCGAATATCTACAAGGGCCGCATCACGCGGCTGGAGCCGTCGCTGGAAGCGGCCTTCGTCGAATACGGCGGTGACCGCCACGGCTTTCTGCCGCTGAAGGAAATCTCCCCCGACTACTTCGCCGAAGGTCTCGACCCCAACAAGGCCGGG
>JBDSEX010000237.1:0-5461 GCA_039919835.1 Luteimonas sp. | reverse complement strand
GAGGCTCCATCCGCGCGGGTCGCGCACGGCATCGGTGTCGAAGTGGACCACCTGGCAGCTTGCATGAACGCCGGAATCCGTGCGCCCGGCGCAGACGACCGAGATGGGCGCATCGGCCACGAACGACAGCGCGCGTTCGACCGCCGATTGCACGGTCGGTTCGCGATCGAGCCGCTGCCAGCCCATGAAGCCGCTGCCGTCGTATTCGACGCCCAGCGCGTAGCGCATCGGGTCAGTCCTGTCGCGTCAAGGCAGGTCGCGCAGCATGTTGGCCGCGGCCGTTCGCGCCTCCGCATCGCCGATGTCGATCACTTCCTGCAGCAGGCTGCGCGCCGTGTCGTGATCGCCGAGATCGATGTAGGCACGGGCCAGTTCGATGCTCTCGTGGCCAAGCGGTGACTTGGGCGTCGTCGCTGGTGTGACCGGCGTGGACGCCGGGAGCGGCGCGTTGCCAGCGTGCCAGGTCGGCGCGGGAAAACCTGCCGACGTCCAGGCCGGCGCAGATGTGGCCGGTTCGATTTCCTGGACAGCTGCAACGGGTGCGGAGGTGACGCCGTCCGCGGTGCCGACCGCCGGCATTGGTGCCGCTGACGGCGTTCGTTTTCCATTGCCGGTTGCCGGCCGCCGCGTTGCGCGACCGGGTTTGACCGGCGCGACGGACAACTCCGGCGCCGCCCGGACCGGTTGCACCTCAGGCACCGATGGCGTGGCCGCTGGAAAACCCGCGGCCAGCGACTGGGTGTCGAACGACCTCCGCGTGGGCGTCTCCGTGACGCGCCGCCGCGAAAACCACCATCCCAGCAGCGCCGCCAGCGCCAGGACGACGACCCCGAGTGGCCACACCCATCCCATGTCCCGGGCACTGGTTTCAGGCCCGGGCCGGACCGCTTCGGCCGCAGTCGCGGTGGCGACCGGAGCGGCGGCGGAGCCACGGTTCGATTCCGCGAGCCGCTGTTGCGCCGCGGCCAGTTCGCTGTCTTTCAACGTGAGCAACTGGCCCTGCTGCTGCTGCAGTTTTTCCAGTTCGGCGATGCGCGTCTGGAGTTCGACCACCTCGGCGTCGCGCGCCGCGAGGTCTTCCTTGTTTTGCTGCAATTGCTGTCGAAGCATTTCACCCTCGCCGCCGGCGCTGGCGCCGGATCGTGTTCCTGCCTGTGTACCGCGGCGGCTTGCCGACGGAACGATTTCAAGACGCGCATTGGCCACGCGCCGCGCCGACGGCGTGGCCGGCGCCGCGCTCGAGCGGGCTGCGGTATCGGTGCTGGCCGCCTCCACCGGTTGCGGTGCGGGCTGGCGCGCTTCGCGCCAGCGCTCCACCTGTGACTGCACCAGCACCGATGCCTCGCTCTGCGACAGGCCTGAAATTTCAGCCGGCTGCGGCACGCGCAACACCGCGCCCCGCTTGATGAAATTGATGTCTTCGCCGATGAACGCATCTGGATTGGCGCGCAGCAACGCGATCATGGTCTGGTCGAGCGAATACCCGCTGCCCAGCTCGCCCGCGATCTGCGAAAGCGTCTGGCCGGATTTGACCGGTCCGTATTCAGCGGGAGGAATGCCAGGCGCAGGCGCGGCAACGCGCGGCTCGGGCGCAACGGCGACCGGGGTTGGCGCGACGGGCACGGCATCG
Organism: Luteimonas sp.; assembly: GCA_039919835.1. Classification (GTDB taxonomy): domain Bacteria; phylum Pseudomonadota; class Gammaproteobacteria; order Xanthomonadales; family Xanthomonadaceae; genus JALYOU01. Next base: position 3,831 of record JBDSEX010000237.1, on the reverse strand, counting down.
GGATTGGGCTGCACGGCGACGGGTGGCGCTGCATTCGCTGGCGCCGCATCTGGCGAGGGCGCACTTGGCATCGGTGGCACTGGCGGCGCGGACACCACGGGCGGCCGGGTCACGGTATTCGGCATCGCGACCTGGGGTGCCCAGATCACGGGTCCGCTCGCGACGGGTGCGTTGCGCGGCGCATCGATCAGCGCCGAATACTCGCGCACCACGCGGCTTTGCCCGGAATCCACCTCCACCAGAAACACCAGCAGCGAGGTGTTGACCGGCTGAGAACTGGTCACGCGGATGACGGTCTGCCCGCGCGCGTCCAGCGCCACTGCGAACTGGAGGTCCGCGACCGTCCCGCGCGGCGGATCCAGGCCGACCCGCACGAAGGTTTCCGGCGAAGCCAGCCGCGCCTGCAACTGCTCGAGTTCCGACGGATCGGAATAAATCACCGGAATCTCGGCCAGCAACGGCTCGTTGATTCTTGAACGGACCTCGATCTGGCCCAGGCCCAATGCCGCGGCCTGCGCACTGACCAGGGCCAGCGCGATCGCCAATGCGCTACGGAACAACTTGCTCGTCACGCCTTTCCCCTTGACCGCACCGGGCCGATGTTGCGGTTGCGACTATAGAACGTCAACGCATGGCCGGTGCAAGGGGCGATCCGTGCCGTGAACCAGCTGAATTGGGGAATCCCCGACTCACGTCACCGTGCGGGCCGGGAGAAGGTCCTGCGCGGCGTTTCGCGAAGGTGGGAGCCCGGCACTGAAACCTGCCGCAGGGCAAACATCGAGATCGGGAAAAAAGCGGGCATGGGTGCCGGCCTTCCTGGCAAAGACTCGCCAGGTCAAGATCGGACTGGATCGCGGATTGGGCGCAGCTGGTCTGTGCTGCGCTTGGTGAGGGGCCGGGATGAACGGCCGAACCGATTGACCCATTCCCGTGCCCTAGCCAGTGGAAGGAGTCCAGATCCGCCTGATCAATCCTCCCCAGCCACCAGTTCCGCCAACTGCACCGCATTCAACGCCGCACCCTTGCGGATGTTGTCCGACACCACCCACAGGTTGAGCCCGCGCGGATGCGACAGGTCATCGCGGATTCGGCCAACATAGACGGCATCGTGACCGGATGCATGCGTGACCGGGGTCGGGTAGCCGCCGGGCGCGTGTTCATCGACGATTTCAATGCCGGGCGAGGCCGCCAGCAGCGCGCGGGCGTCGGCCGCGGTGAGTTTGTCGCGGGTTTCGACGTTGACCACTTCGGAGTGCCCGTAGAACACCGGAACGCGCACCACCGTCGCGTTTACCCGGATGCTGTCGTCGCCAAGGATCTTGTGGGTTTCCCACACCAGTTTCATCTCTTCGGTGGTGTAGCCGTTGTCGGTGAAATCGCCGCCGTGCGGAATCACGTTGAACGCGATCTGGACCGGGTAGACCTCGGGCTGCACCGGGCTGAAATTCAGCAGGCCGGCGGTCTGCTTGCCCAGTTCTTCCAGCGCAAGGCGTCCGGTGCCCGACACCGACTGGTACGTGGCGACATTGATCCGCTCGATGCCGGCCTTGCGGTGGATGGGCGCCAGCGCGACCAGCAGCTGCATGGTCGAGCAGTTGGGGTTGGCGATGATGCCGCGCGGGCGCTTGCTGATGGCCTCGGGATTGACTTCGCTGATGACCAGCGGAACGTCGTTGTCGCGGCGGAACGCGGAGCTGTTGTCGATCACCACCGCGCCCGCCGCGGCGAATCTCGGCGCGTAGTCCTTCGAGGTCGAACCGCCTGCGGAGAACAACGCAATGTCGACGCCGGCCGGGTCGAACGTCGCCAGGTCCTGCACCACCACATCGCGATGGCCGAACTTGACCTTGCCGCCGGCCGAACGCTCGCTCGCAAGCGCGACCAGCTCGCCGACCGGGAACTTGCGCTCTGCCAGGATCGACAACATCACCTCGCCCACTGCGCCGGTGGCGCCCACGACTGCAACCTTGTATGTCCTGCTCATCTGGATCGGTGTCCGTTCACTGTGTCGATGCATCCGTTTTTTTGTGGCAGCACGTCCAGCCGCGAATTCAATTCTGCAGGAGCGACGGAAGTCGCCAGGGTGAGCTCGAGCATCGCGACTTCCGTCGCCCCTGCGGGATCGCTTGCGCGATCATCCTTCGTGTCCTGCAGGAACACGCGGCGTCATCTCGCCCACGTCACCGCACTGCGCGCGATGCCGCAACGCCTGGTCCATCAGCACCAGCGCCAGCATCGCTTCGCAGATCGGCGTGGCGCGGATGCCGACGCAGGGGTCGTGCCGGCCGGTGGTGACGATTTCAACCTCGCCGCCATGCACGTCCAAGCCCCGTGCCGGCAGTCGCAGGCTCGAAGTCGGCTTGAACGCCACCGAGCACACCACCGGCTGGCCGGTGCTGATGCCGCCAAGGATCCCGCCCGCGTGGTTGGATGCGAAACCCTGCATCGACATCGCATCGCGATGCACGCTGCCATGTTGCGCGACGCTGGCGAAACCGTCGCCGATCTCCACGCCTTTCACCGCATTGATCGACATCATGGCTGCGGCGAGTTCCGAGTCTAGCTTGCCGTACACCGGCTCGCCCCACCCCGGCGGCACGTTGTCCGCCTGCACGGTCACGCGCGCGCCGACCGAGTCGCCGGATTTGCGCAGCGCATCCATGAAGGCCTCCAGTTCAGCGGCCTGCGCCGCATCCGGCCAGAAAAACGGATTGCTTTCGACGGCGTTCCAGTCGAATGATCGCGGCGAAACGTCGCCGATCTGGGACAGCCAGCCACGTACCTGCACGTCGAACGTTTGCGCGAGCCATCTCTTGGCGATGACCGCCGCTGCAACCCGCATGGTGGTCTCGCGCGCCGACGACCGCCCTCCGCCGCGGGGATCGCGGATCCCGTATTTATGCCAGTAGGTGTAGTCCGCATGCCCAGGGCGGAACTGTTCGGCGATCCTGCCGTAATCCTTGCTGCGCGCATCGGTGTTGCGGATCAGCAGCGCGATGGGCGTGCCGGTGGTCTTGCCTTCGTAGACGCCGGACAGGATTTCGACTTCATCAGCCTCATGTCGCTGCGAGGTGTGCCGCGTCTTTCCGGTAGCACGACGATCCAGGTCGCGGCGGAAGTCCTCTTCGCTGATCACCATGCCGGGGGGGCAGCCGTCGATCACGCAGCCGATCGCAGGTCCATGCGATTCGCCGAACGTGGTCACGCGGAACAACTGGCCGAACGTGTTCAAGAACGTTTCCCGTCATCCCGGCCAGTTCGGGACTCCAGCGGCTTTGCGTTCTTGACGTCACTGGTTTCCCGCTTTCGCGGGGATGAAGGCGTTGAAGTTTCTCGCGCGTCCGCGAGCTTGGTGATGCGATTGCTGTGCAGGACCAGGTCGGCGCGCTCGGCGACGAACACACCCATCTGCCCGACCTTGAATTCCACCCACGCCAGCGGCAGTTCCGGCAAGAGCGCGCTCAAAGCACGCTCGGATTCACCCACTTCGCAGATCAACAGGCCGTCCTGTGTGAGATGCAGCGGCGCATCGCGCAGGATCCTCAACGCGAGATCCAGTCCGTCGTCCCCGGCGCGGAGACCGAGCTCCGGCTCAAAGGAATACTCCTTCGGCAACGCTTCGGTTTCGTCATTGGTGACATACGGCGGGTTGGTGACGATCAGGTCGTAACGCTCGCCCTGCAGTCCCGAAAACAGATCGGACTTGAGCAGCTGCACGTTGTCGGCGTGCAGGCGTCGCTTGTTCTCGTCGGCCAGCGCCAACGCCCCGTCGCTGATGTCGGCCGCATCGACATGCCACTCCGGGTTGTAGTGCGCCGTTGCGATCGCGAT
>JBDSEX010000198.1:0-5719 GCA_039919835.1 Luteimonas sp. | reverse complement strand
ATTGAATTCCGCCGCTGGATTTCCCCTGCAATGGTTCGGGCTTTTCAACCTGCCCGATCTCGCCGGCCAGGACCGTGACCTGCGCGACGCCGCCGCGGAACTTCACGAGACCATGTTCCTGGTGCTGGTCGGGCTGGCGTCGATACATGCCGCGGCCGCGTTCCATCACCACGTGTTCCTGCGCGACGCCACCCTTGCGCGCATGTTGCCGCGGAGATGGTTGAGGACGGGTGGGGTCGGTGAAAACGACAACGCGATCGGCAACAACCCCAATGGAAGCAGCCGCAACGAGGGCAACCGCAATGTGTAATCAAAAGACCTTGGTCCCCTGGATCGGTGCGTTGATGTTTACGGCGGCATCGTTCCTGGCGGCGTCGGCATCCGCTGCCGACTACACGCAGGCCCCCGGTTCCAGCCTGACGTTCGCAGGCAAGTACCAGGGTGAGGCCTTCAGCGGACGCTTTCCCGGCTTCGCGACGCGCCTGTCCTTCGACCCGAAACAGCTTGCGACGGGCAGGCTCGACGTCGTCATTCCGCTCGCATCGGCGACGACGGGCAATGCTGACTACGATGGCGAGTTGCGCGGCGCATCGTTCTTCAACAGCGGCAAGTTCGCGCAGGCGCGCTACACCGCCACCAGGTTCCGCGCGCTCGGGGGCAACAGGTACGCGGCCGACGGCAGCTTGTCGTTACACGGCATCAGCAAACCAGTGACCTTGACGTTTACCTGGATGCCCGGGGCGAAGCCGGTGCTCGCCGGCAAGGCCATGGTCAAGCGCCTGGACTTCGGCGTCGGCGGCGGCGACTGGGCGGACACGGAGACGATTCCAGACGCGATCGCCGTCAGCACGAAGGTCGTCCTGCAGCCCGTGAAATAGATTCGAAACCATCGTCTCGAGGCGTCCCTCATGCATTCGACGCGGCGTCAACGGACACCGCACGCCACGCAGGGCGGGACCTGGGTTGCCTTCACCTGATCCCAAGCCGGCGGATTTCCGCTGCCCGTCCCTTGATGGCAAAGCGGCGGGTCATGACCCTCCCTGCGACAGCAACCAGCGTCGCAAGGTTTCGGCATCGAACGGCCACTCCAGCTCCGCCTCACGCATCGCATCGCGCAACACCGGCACCCGCGTTCCGTAACGCGCTTCCAACGCAACGTCGCCGTCGATCCACGCGGTTTCGAACTCAGGCGCGCGGGCCGCGGCCAGCACGGCGAGGGCGTCGTCGCATAACGGACAGTCGTCGCGTTGATAGAGTGTCAGGCGCATCGCAACCATCCGTGACCAGGGGAATAGAATAACGACATGGCCGTCAGCACCTTCGACTTGTTCAAGATCGGCATCGGCCCGAGTTCGTCGCACACGGTCGGCCCGATGCGCGCTGCGGCGCGTTTCGTCGAGAAATGGCTGCTCGAGGCAGGGCGCGTGCAGGATGTCGTTCGCGTACGCGCCGAGGTGTTCGGGTCGCTGGCGCTGACCGGACGTGGCCACGGCACCGACAAGGCCGTGCTGATGGGACTGGAAGGCCACTGGCCCAACCAGATCGATCCGGACATCATCCCCGCGGCGCTCGAACGCATCCGCGGTGCAAAGAAAATAAAGCTCTCCGGCCGGCATGAGATCGACTTCGACGAGAAGCGCGACCTGGTCATGAACAAGCGGCAGAAGTTGCCGTACCACACCAACGGCATGCGCTTCAGCGCCTATGACGCGGCAGGCAACGAGATCGCGACCCGCGACTACTACTCGGTCGGCGGCGGGTTCGTGGTCAACCAGGACGAAGCGGCGGAAGACCGTATCGTCGCCGACACCACCGAGCAGCCCTATCCATTCAACAGTGGCGACGCCCTGCTGGCGCAGGCCGAGCGCAGCGGACTGTCGATCGCGCAGATCATGTTCGCCAACGAGCAGGTGTGGCGCAGCGAGGACGAGATCCGCGGCGGCCTTCGCGAACTCTGGACCGCGATGCAAAGCTGCGTGGCGCGCGGCATCCGCCAATCCGGCACCCTGCCCGGCGGCCTTCACGTCAAGAGGCGCGCACCGTCGTTGCATGCGGAGTTGTCGGCGCAACCGGAAGCGGCGATGCGCGATCCCCTGACCGTGCTCGACTGGGTGAACCTGTATGCGCTCGCCGTCAACGAGGAAAACGCCGCTGGCGGGCGCGTGGTCACGGCGCCGACCAACGGCGCGGCCGGGATCGTGCCGGCGGTGCTGCATTACTACGATCGCTTCATTCCCGGCGCCAACGAGCAGGGCGTGTTCGACTTCCTGTTGACCGCGTCGGCGATCGGCATCCTGTACAAGGAAAACGCATCGATCTCCGGCGCCGAAGTCGGCTGCCAGGGCGAGGTCGGCGTGGCGTGTTCAATGGCGGCGGGCGGATTGACCGCCGCGCTCGGCGGCAGCATGTCGCAGGTCGAAAATGCCGCCGAAATCGGCATGGAACACAACCTTGGCCTCACCTGCGACCCGATCGGCGGCCTGGTGCAGATCCCCTGCATCGAGCGCAACGCAATGGGCGCGGTCAAGGCCATCAACGCCTCGCGCATGGCGCTGCGCGGTGATGGCAAGCACAAGGTATCGCTGGACAAGGTCATCAAGACCATGCGTGACACCGGGCGCGACATGCAGGACAAGTACAAGGAGACCAGCCGCGGCGGGTTGGCGGTGAATGTGATCGAGTGTTGAGGCCGTAGCGCTGGGCGAAGGCCTGCACGGTCGGCCACGCGACCAGCCCAGGTGGAGGGCAGCACCACCGAACGCTGTAGTGGCACTCAAAGGAGCCACGGCGATGGACAAGAAACCCACGGAGAGTGCGCCCAGCGCCATGCGGGGCTACATCCCTGACGACGCACCTCGCGAAGCTGACCCCATCCGGTCCGCCGCGCGTGCACCGAGCATCCCCAGCCGGCCGTTTCGTCTCGACTGATGCACCCCCTGTCATCACTCCGCCGCTTCCTGCTGTTGACCGGCATGTATTTCGCGGGCGCAGTGCTGGCGACGCTGTACCTGCGCACGCTCGAGGACGTGACCCTGTTCTGGCCCAGCGCAGGCATCGGTTTCGCAGTGGTCGTGCGTTACGGTTTGCGCTGGGCCTGCATCATCCCGGTGGCGATGGCGCTGTTGCACGCGTTCGTCCTTCCGGTACCAGCGGAGTTCCTGCCCTACTCGCTCGGCAGCAACACGCTGGCCACGTTGGCCGCGGGCTGGTACGTGCGCGGCCGCGTGCCGCGCGGGATGCAGTTGCGCACCAGCGACGGCTTGCTGATGTTGCGCGGCGGGATGTTGTTGAGCGTGCTCAGCGCAGGAATCGGTGTCTTCGGCCTGCTTGAATCCGGCATGGTGCCGCGATCGCAGACCTGGGCCGCTCTGCTGCTGTGGCTGCTCGGGGACGGACTCGGTGTCGCCACGCTTGCGCCGAGCCTGTCGCTGTTGTTCGGGCGCGAAGACGGCCAGCCAAGGGTCGGACTGTGGAGCAGCGACAGGACTTCCCTGCAGGAACGCGCGTCGTGGTTGGCAATGCTGGTGCTGTCACTGGCCGTGGTCTACGGGGCCGGAAGCAGCGGCAGCCTGTATGCGCTCGGCTTGGTCAGCCTGCCGCTGGCACTCCTTCTGTGGGCGGCGGTGCGCTTTTCGGCCTTGCTGACGATGCTGGCGACGATGGTGGTCGTGGTGTTCCTCAGCCTGCTTACTGGCCTCGGCCTCGGCGGGTTCGCGCGTCCGCTGACCTTGATCGACTCCTCCATGCTGATGCTGCTGCTGACACTGGTCGCGGTGATCCCGGTGATGCTGGCCGTCGCCAGCCATGAGCAACGCACGACGGCCGCCGCGCTGTACCGGCGCGCGACCCGCGATCCGCTGACTGGGCTGCTCAACCGCAGCACGTTCGAACAACGCGCGCGGGAACGACTGGGCCAGGGCGAGCCCGAATTGGCCCTGTTGTATCTCGACCTCGATCATTTCAAGCTGGTGAACGACGCCGCCAGCCACGTCGCCGGCGATGAACTCATCCGCAGCGTCGCCGAAGTGGTCGATGCGGAGTTCAAAGGCACGGCGCTGGTGGCGCGAACCGGCGGCGACGAATTCGCCGCACTGTTTGCAGAAGGCGAAGCCGCCGCGCACGTCAGCGCGCGCCGTCTGCTTGCGGCAATCGACGCTTTGCGGGTGCCCAGGCTGGACCAGGTCATGACGATCACAGCGAGCATCGGCCTTGCCTACAGTCGCGCGCCGCACGGCCAGTTCGACGGCCTGCTCTCGCATGCAGATGCCGCCTGCTTCGCCGCCAAGGAACTCGGGGGCAACCGCATCCAGGCCGCGGCGCCAGACAGCGACGAAATGCAGGAGCGTTCGGCGTCGATGCGCTCGGCCCTGCAGGTCCGCGAGGCGCTGGACCAGCGGCGTTTCAGGCTGTATTGCCAGCCAATCGTCCACCTCACCCATCCCTCGCCGCCGCAGAGCCGCTTCGAAATCCTGCTGCGCTGGACCGATGCTGCCGGCGAAGTCCATGGGCCCTCGGAAATGATCGCCGCGGCCGAACGCTATCGGCTGGGACCGCGACTGGACAGGTACGTGGTGGACGCCGTCCTGCACTGGCTCGAGCAGCATCCCGAGGCAGCGGGACAGGTCGAGCACTGCGGAATCAACCTGGGTGGCGAGACGCTGGTTGACGACGAATTCAGCGATTACTTCGCGGCGCGGCTGCGCAGCAGCAACCTGGCGCCGGAACGGCTGTGCCTCGAAATCACCGAGACCAGCGTGGTCCGCGACCGTCCGCGCGCGCAGCGCTTCATCGCGCGCATGCGCGACCTCGGCTGTCGCTTTGCCCTCGACGATTTCGGGACGGGCTTCTGCTCGTTCGATTACCTGCAGCACCTCGACGTCGACTATCTCAAGATCGACGGCAGCTTCGTCCGCGACCTCGTGCAGTCTCCGCTCGCCGAAGCGGTGGTTCGCTCGATCACCGACATCGCCCATGTCCTCGACAAACGAACCGTCGCCGAACAGGCGGATAACGAGGCGCAACTGGACGTACTGCGCAGGATGGGCGTGGACTACGCGCAGGGCTACGTGTTCCAACGGCCGCAACCGATCGAGACTTTCCTGGTGATGCCTACCAAGCACTAGCCGAGGCGTGCCCGAGTCATGTTGATTGAACGGTATGCGGGTGGCGGCGCGCATCCCGAGATCGATGCGGTTCGCGGCTCACCAGCGTGCCTCTCCGTGCTGCGCAATCCGCAACACGTCATCCAGCAACGCCGCGGCGGTGACGTCCGCGCCAGCACCTGGACCCTGGATGACCAATGGCTGTTCCCGGTAGCGGCAGCTGGTGATCGCCACCCGGTTATCGGTTCCGCCGCCACCACACAACGGGTGATCCACGGGCAGCGCATGCAGGCCGACGCTGGCGCCATCGGCATCGATGCGGCCGATGAAGCTCAACTTCGCGTTGTCCCGGTACGCCTGCTGGAAGCGCTTGCGCAAAGGCGTGTCGAAGTGCCGCAATTCCGCGTCGAGATGTTCGACTGCAATCCTTCCGAGCCGCTTCGGGACCAGCGAATCGACGGAAACATCTTCTGCCGCCAGTGACACGCCCGCCGCGCGCGCAAGGATCAGCAGCTTGCGCCGCACGTCTTCACCGCTGAGGTCAATGCGTGGGTCCGGTTCCGTGTAACCCGCATCACGCGCCTCACGCACGAAGCCGGAAAACGGACGCATTCCGT
>JBDSEX010000147.1:0-6694 GCA_039919835.1 Luteimonas sp. | reverse complement strand
TGCCGTAGGTGGGGTGCGGTTTCGCGAACCATGCGGGCAACAGGCCATCGCGCGACAACGCGAACCAGATGCGTGCGGCGGCGAGCATGAAGGCGAACACCACGCTGATGATGCCGGTGACGGCCGTCAGCGAAATCAGCGCGCTGATCCACGGCAGGCCGAGGTTGTTGAAGGCTTCGGCGACCGGCGCATCGACGCCGAGCGTCTGGTACGGCGCGATGCCGGTCAGCACCAGCGAGATGGTCAGGTACAGCGCCATCGAGATGCCCAGCGACAACAGGATCGCGCGGGGCAGGTCGCGTTGCGGGTTCTTCGCTTCCTCCGCCGCGGTGGTCAGCGTGTCGTAGCCGAACACCGCGAAGAACACCACCGCCGCTGCCGTCACCACGCCATCGAAACCGAAATGTCCGACGCCCTTCGCATCGATCGTGCGCTCGGGGATGAAGGGCGTCCAGTTGGCCGGATCGATGTAGAACACGCCAACGCCGATCACCAGCGCCACGCCCAGTACCTTGATCGCCACGATCACCGTGTTGAAACGCGCGCCCCATTCGGTGCGCATGGTCAGAAGCACTGCGACCGACATAGCCACGACCGCCGCGACCAGGTTGAACACGCGTCCCTCGCCACTGCCGGCCGCGCCCTGCGCCCAGACCGGTAACGTGAGACCGAACACCGTTTCCAGGAAGTTCTGCACGTACCCAGCCCAGCCGCTGGCGACCGCGGCGACGATCAGCGCGTACTCGAGCAACAGGTCCCAGCCGATCAACCACGCCGCAAGTTCACCCAGCACCGCGTATCCGTAGGTGTACGCGCTGCCGGTGACCGGGATCATCCCCGCGAACTCGGCGTAACACAGCGCCGCCGCCGCGCTGGCGACGCCGGCGATGATGAAGGCCAGCGCGATCGCAGGCCCCGCATTCGCGGCCGCCTGCTGGCCCGCCAGTACGAACACGCCGACGCCGATGATGCCGCCAAGGCCAATCGCAGTGAGTTGCCACATGCCGAGTACGCGGCGGAAATCACTGCGCTGCCCAAGTTCAGCCTGCAGCTGAGTCACGCTCTTGTGGCGCGTGAGCTTGGCGAGCAGTCCGCCACGATGCGAAGTGTTCTGGTTCATGCAGCTGCGCTCCCCGGGGTTGCAGGGATCATAGCCGCAGCGAGCATCTTCGTAGGATGGGTCGAGCGAAGCGACACCCATCAAACAGCTGACCGGAGCCGTCGTCCGTGCCGGCCCCGCTATTCGGATTTCATGCGCATTCCGCGCATGGCCGGCTCGATACTCTTCGGAGTTGCGGAGTGATGGGTTTCGCTGTGCTCAACCCATCCTACGAATCCTCGCTCGCTTCAATCCGCGGTGCGCTCACCGAAGCCCTCATCGATCCCGACTCCGACACCCTAATCCGCCGGCAACGAACCCGCGGCGACATACCGATGAAATGTCGAATGCGGCCAATCCGCGGCACGCTGCACATACCCATGCTTCACTGGATTGAAGTGGATGTAGTCGACGTGGCGCAGCAGATCCTGTTCGTCGCGGATCAGGTGTGCCCAATACCGCCGTTGCCAGAGGCCACGCTCGGCTCTCGCAATGCGGCTGTCGCCCCGCCGTTCACCGCCCGGGATCTGCCTTGAGAACCAGCTCTTGATCAGGCGCCATCGCAATGAATGGTCGGCTTCGCCGGGTGGCAGTGTCCAGACTGCATGGAGGTGTTCGGGCAGTACAACCATTGCATCGATTGCGAAAGGATGGCGTGCGCGGACGTAACGCATGGCATTGCGCAGGTCGTCGATGCGGTCCATCAGCAGCGATGTGTTGCGGTTGACGAGATTGACGGTGAAGAAATACGTGGCGCCGGGGACGTAAGCACGGCGGTGATTGGTCATCCGTGACCTCGTTGGGTGGTGGGGTGACGGGTCGCCGGGATCGAATACGGGGGCAATCCATCAGTTTCGGGAAAACGATGGGTATCGCTGCGTTCGAACCGTCCTACGGATCTTCGGCCATGAATGGATACCGGTAGTCGGTCGCGGGCACGAACGTCTCCTTGATGCTCCGCGGGCTGATCCAGCGCAACAGGTTGAGGATCGATCCGGCCTTGTCATTGGTCCCGGAGGCGCGTGCACCTCCGAAAGGTTGCTGGCCGACGACCGCACCGGTGGGTTTGTCGTTGATGTAGAAATTTCCAGCGGCGTTGCGCAAATGCTCGAGACCTTGCTGGATCGCGTAGCGGTCCTGCGCGAAGATCGCGCCAGTCAGTGCGTAGGGGCTGGTGCGGTCGACGATGTCGAGCGTCTCGATCCAGTTCGTTTCGTCGTAGACGTGCAACGTCAGCACCGGGCCGAACAGCTCATCGCACAACGTGCGGTAGGCCGGGTTGGTCGTGACGATGACGGTCGGACGCACGAAGTAGCCTTCCGAGTCGTCGTACTCGCCGCCGACCAGGATCTCCGCGTCCTTGGCGGTTTTGGCCTCGTCGATCGCAGCCTTCTGCGTCTGGAAACTCGACGCGTCGATGACTGCGCCCATGAAGTTGGAAAAGTCGGAGTCATCGCCCATCTGGATACTCCCGACCTGCGCGACCAGCAGGTCCCTGACCTGCGGCCACAGATTGCCTGGCACGTACACGCGACTGGCAGCCGAACATTTCTGGCCCTGGTATTCGAACGCGCCCCGGGTGATCGCGGTCGCCAGCGCGACGGGGTCGGCGCTGGCGTGGGCGACGATGAAATCCTTGCCGCCGGTTTCACCGACCAGGCGCGGATAGCTCGCGTACTGGTCGATGTTGTCGCCGACCGTGCGCCACATCTGGTGGAACACCTTGGTCGAACCGGTGAAGTGGATGCCGGCCAGATGCTTGTTCTTCAGCACCGGATCACCGATCGCCGCGCCGCTGCCGGAGACCAGATTGATCACGCCGTCCGGCAGGCCGGCCTCCTTGAACAACTTCATCAGGAAGTGTGCGCTGTAGACGGACGTGCTGGCCGGTTTCCACACCACCGTGTTGCCGCACAAAGCCGGCGCGGTCGGCAGATTGCCCGCGATGGAAGTGAAGTTGAACGGTGATACCGCGAACACGAAGCCTTCCAGAGGACGATGCTCCAGCCGGTTCCACACACCGGGTGAACTCTGCGGCTGTTCTCGCAGCAACTGCTCGTAGAAGGCGACGTTGAAGCGGAAGAAGTCGATCAGCTCGCAGGCGCTGTCGATCTCCGCCTGGTGGCAGGTCTTGCTCTGGCCGAGCATCGTCGCCGCGTTGATGACATCGCGATACGGACCCTGCAGCAGGTCGGCGGCTTTCAGGAACACCGAAGCACGCGCCTCCCATGGCAGATTGGCCCAATCCTTCTGCGCACGCAGCGCGGCGCGGATGGCCATCTGCACTTCCATCTCGCCGCCCTGGTGGAACTCGCCGAGCACATGCGCATGACGGTGCGGCATCACCGCCTTTCCAAGCTTGCTTGTGCGCACTTCCTTGCCATCGATCACCAACGGCATCTCGATGGTTGCCGACGACATCTCGGCCAGTTTGGCCTTGAGGCTTGCGCGCTCAGGCGACCCCGGCGCATAGCCCTTCACCGGTTCATTGACGGGGACGGGTGCTGTCGAGAGTGCGAAGGACATGGTCGGTTCCTGCTATGACAGGGATCGATTGTAAGCGGCGATGTCCGCGCAGAGCCGGTTGAACGCCGCGATAACCAGGGCTTCCTGTTCGACGGCCCGGCGGCAGACTGCATTGCCAGCTCCAGAACCAGCGATGCAGTCCGCCGCTGCCCGATAGCCAGTTCGGTGCGCATGCAGCGCCGAGGCTTGCATTCGAGCCAGTGGGCACGTGTGGCGCATCGTTGATATTCGGGTGGGGAAGCACAGGCGCAGTCAGAGACGAAGCAGCAAAGACAGGCGCGCGCCCATTACGCTGGAATCCGTCTATTCTTTGGCGATGACACATCGATCGCGCAATACGCACGCGTACCTGATGCAATGCTGCGCCATCATCATTTCAATGTCTGTCTTCGCTCCCGTCGTCGCGTCGGGACAAGCCGTTGACCCGCCGCCCAAGGCACCCGATGCCAAAACACTGGACACGGTGCAGGTGCTCGGCCACGCACGCGCGTTCACGGAATTCCCCGGGGCCGTGTCGGTGATCGAAGGCGCCACGCTGCGCGAGGGGCAGCGACAGGTGAACCTTTCGGAGTCGCTGGCGCGCGTGCCCGGGATCACCGTGCTGGACCGGCAGAACTACGCGCAGGATTTGCAGATCCAGAGCCGCGGGTTCGGGGCACGCTCGACATTCGGCATCCGTGGCATCAAGTTGATCGTCGACGGCATTCCTTCGTCGGCCTCGGATGGGCAGGGACAGGCCGGCAATTTCTCATTGGGATCGCTGGATCGCATCGAAGTGTTGCGTGGGCCGCTGGCGTTGCAATACGGCAATGCCGCGGGCGGCGCGATCGTCGCGTCGACCGAGCTTGATGGTGCGTCCAGCCTTGCGACCGATGGCTGGATCGGCAGCGACAACGCATACCGCGCGGCACTGCGGCTCGATGGCGCGAGCACGAACGATGCCTGGCGCTGGCGCGTGCAGGGCAGCCGCTTCCAGACAGACGGCGAACGTCCGCACAGCGCGGCGCAGCGGTCGCAGTTGAATGCGGTGGCGCAATGGTCACCGCGCGAGCGCGAATCGGTGCGGGTGGTGCTGAATGCGTTGACGCAGCCGGGCACGCAGGACCCGCTCGGGATCACACGCGACCAGTGGCAACGCGAACCGCATGGCACCGACCCGGCCGCCACGCTGTTCGACACCCGAAAGAGCATCGAGAACCACCAGGCTGGTGTGCGCTGGGAGCGCGAATACGCGGCGGGACGTGAGTTCTGGTTCGGCGGTTACGGCATCCAGCGCGAGATCGTGCAGTTCCTGGCATTGCCAGCGGGCGCGCAGGTACCGCCGGCCAATTCCGGTGGCGTAATCGATCTTGCTCGGCGTTCGCATGGCATTGATGCGGGCCATCGATGGAGCGGGCCGCGCGGTGCGCTCGCGGTCGGTGTCGAAGTGAGCGATCTCGGGGAAACGCGCCGCGGCTTCGAAAATTTCGTCGGCAATGCATTGGGCGGGCGTGGGCGCCTGCGCCGCGACGAAGACAATCGCGTGCGCAATCGCGAGGCCTACGTGATCGGCGACTGGCATCCGGCCGATCGCTGGACACTACTCGGCGCGGCGCGCCACGCGCGCCTGTCGTTCTCGACCGATGATCGCTTCATCGTGCCGGGCAATGGCGACGACAGTGGACGCTTCGATTACAGCGGGACCGCGGCATCGCTGGGCGTTGCGCGCGCGCTTGGGAATGGCGAAATCTTCGCCAGCATCGGGCGCGGATTCGAGACGCCGACCATTACCGAACTGGCCTACCGCCCCGACGGCAGCGCCGGGTTCAACCGCGAACTCACTCCTGCCACGATCGTGTCGGCGGAAGTCGGCGCACGCTGGCGCGTCGACAACGCCAACGCGAGCATCGCGGCCTATCGCATCGATGGCGAGGACGAAATCGTGCCGGCACTGAGCCGTGGCGGGCGCGCGAGTTTTGCCAATGCGGGGCGCACCCGTCGCGAGGGCATCGAAGCAAGCCTTGGCGGCAGTCTCGGCGCGCAGTGGTCCTACACGCTGGTCGCCAATGCGCTGCGCGCGCGGTTTGCCGAGGAATTTTCATTCCGCGTCGCGACCGGTGCGCAGGTCACGACGCGGACGGTGGCGGCCGGCAACCGCATCCCCGGGGTTCCGCGCGCGGACGGGTTCGCCGAGATCGCGTGGCGCGATCGTTCCGGTCTTTTCACTGTCGCAGTCGAAGCACGCGCCAGCGACCGCATCGCCGTCGACGATCGCAACAGCGATTTCGCTCCGGGTTACGCGCGGTTGTCGACGCGGTTCGAGTGGCGAACCGGGTCAAGCGGCTGGCACGGATTTGCGCGCGTTGACAACCTGTTCGATCGCGATCACGTCGGATCCGTCATCGTCAACGAAGGCAACGCGCGGTTTTTCGAGCCGGGGGCGGGGCGGAGCCTCAGCCTTGGCCTTGGATGGCGCACACCGCGCTGAGGATGTCGGAACGCACTGGACCGCGCGGAGGGTCACCCGTTTCGACATGTCGCGCGCGCTTTCCTTGAGTTCGCTGTCGCAGTGGACCAGACAAGGAGCGACATCGCGCGTCAGCAGCATGGGCTTCACCCATTCCTCCACCACGTCTATTCCTCCATCACGCCGACGACGGCTCGCCCCGATCCGTACGGGTTGCTCGAACGGCGCCATGTTTTCGTCGTGGAGGTCCGCGGAGACCTCAGGCCTGGCGACGCCCCTGCTGGTCGATCACGACGTCACCATCTTCCTTGGCAAACGCGCCACGCTGCGGCGAGGGCAGGATGTCCAACACCGCTTCCGACGGCCGGCACAACTTTGTTCCCAGGCCAGTGACCACGATCGGGCGATTGATCAGCAGCGGATGCGCCAGCATCGCATCGATCAATGCGTCGTCTGTCAAGGCGGGATCATCAAGCTTCAATTCGGCATATGGCGTGCCTTTTTCGCGCAGCACGGCGCGCACCGGCAAGCCCATGTCGCGGATCAATCGCTGCAACGTGCCACGGTCCGGCGGCGTATCGAGGTACTCGATGACGTTGGGCTCGACGCCGCTGTTGCGGATC
>JBDSEX010000121.1:0-8990 GCA_039919835.1 Luteimonas sp. | reverse complement strand
ATGAGTTTTTTTCCCCGGAGTGAACTGCAGTTGATGGTGCCTGGTTGCTGGTTCGTGGCAGCCCAGGCGTAGCGGCGATCGCCGACGTTTTTCCAATAGCCCATCACCGCCAACCAACCACTGCCACGACGCCTTGTCCTCCTACGCCGGCCCCGCTGCTCCCCGCCCCGGCGATGTCGCCGGCACCTTGCGGCTGCTGGCTTACCTTGCGCTCGCGATCACGCTGATGGTGCTCGACCATCGCGGCGGCTGGCTGCGACAGATGCGCGATCGCGCCGAGCTGCTGGCGCAACCGTTGTGGTGGGTGGCGGGACTGCCCGGACGCATCGGCGACAGCGTCCGCGACGACGCGGCGACCCGCGCACTGCTGGCCGAGGACAATCGCAAGCTGCGCAACGCGTTGCTGATCGGTGGCGCGCGAATGGCGCGGTTGCAGGCGGCCGCCGCTGAGAACGCGCGCTTGCGCGGGCTGCTGGGCGCAGCGCAGCGCGGGCGTCTCGACGTGCAACTCGCGCCGATCCTCAACATCGATCTCGATCCCACGCGCCAGCGGCTCATCCTCGGCGCGGGCGAGCGCGATGGCGTCAATGTCGGCCAGACCGTCATCGACGCAGGCGGCGTGCTCGGGCAGATCATCGACGTCAAGCCGCTCACCTCCACCGTGCTGCTGCTCACCGATCCCGACCATGCAATTCCGGTCGCGATCATGCGCAGCGGCGTGCGGCTGGTGGTGTACGGGCGCGGGGATCGGCTGCTGCTGACCAACATTCCGCTGTCCAGCGACACCCGGGTGGGCGACGTGCTGGTGACATCCGGCATCGGCGGGCGATTCCCCGCCGGATTCCCCGTCGGCACGATCACCACCCTGCGCCCGGACGAAAGCCGCGCGTTCCTGGTCGGCGACCTGCGGCCCGCAGGCCGGCTGGATCGTGGCAACGAGGTGCTGCTGCTGCGGGTGGTGACCGACGCGCCAGAGCCTGCGATGGGGGCAATGGGGCCGGACGCGGCGGCCGGGCCGGGGGTGGATCCGGGCCGTGGCAATCCGCCGGACACCGCATCTGCGGACGCTGCGACCTCCAGCACCCGCACACCCGGCACTCGGTCGCGCCCCAAAGCGCCCGTTGCCGAGCCGCAAGCCCCCATCCGATGAGCCGTCGCCGGAACACATGGCTGTTGCCGGTCAGCGTGCTGGTGGCGCTGGTGCTTGGCCTGTTGCCGCTGCCGGATGTGCTGGCACCGTTCCGTCCGTACTGGCTCGCGCTGGTGCTCGGCTACTGGGTGATCGAGGAGCCCGCGCGGGCGGGCCTCGGGTTCGCCTTCGCCTGCGGCCTGCTGGCCGACCTGACCTTCGGCGGATTGCTCGGCGAGCAGGCGCTGCGGCTGGTGGTCATGGCGTTCATCCTCGACCGCTTCCGTGCACGCCTGCGGTTTTTCCCGTTGTCGCAGCAGTCGCTCGCGATCGGTGGCCTGCTGCTGAACGACCGTATCGTCGCCGCCGCGATCCACCTCGCGCTGGCACAGCCGCAGTTGCCGGCGGCGTACTGGTGGGCGCCGCTGGTGGGTCTATGCTTGTGGGCGCCGCTGTTCCTGCTGCTGGATGCATTGCGGCTGGGACGACGCGCGGGTTGAGTTCGCTGCGCATCCCCTCGCCATCGCCTCGTTGAACTGAACCATCCCATCCCCTGCATGCAGATCCGTCGCCGCCAGCTCAAGAATCTCGCCGCCGAGGCCGAACAGTTCCGGCGCCGCGCCGTGCTCGGCTTCCTCGTCGTCCTGCTGTCGCTGGGCGCGCTGGGGCTGTGGTATTTCAAGCTGCAGGTGGTCGACCACGAAAAATACGCCACGCAGTCCGAAGCCAACCGCATCAAGCCGCGGCCGATCGTGCCGGGACGCGGTCTGATCTACGACCGCAAGGGACGCATCCTGGCCGACAACGTGCCGGCCTACCGACTGGACGTGGTGCCCGACCAGGTGGGCGATCCGAAGCAGCTCATCGCGCAGCTCGGAACCATCATCGACCTGTCGCCCGACGACATCGCCCGCTTCGAGGACGAACGCCGTGCCAGCCGGGGCTTCCGGGCGATCACGCTGAAACTGAAAGTCGATGAAGACGAAGCCGCGCGCTTCGCGGTGGACCGCTGGCGCTATCCGGGCGTGGAACTGGTGCCGTATCTCAGCCGCGTGTATCCGCACGGCGACCTGCTCACGCACGTCATCGGCTACGTCGGTCGCATCGACAAGAAGGATCTGGAAAAAAGCGGCATGGAGAACTCGCCGTTTTCGCACACCGGCAAGACCGGCATCGAACGGTATTACGAAGACGCGCTGCGCGGCGAGATCGGCTACCAGCGCATCGAGACCAATGTCGACGGCCGGGCGCTGCGCACGCTGGGCACCGATCCGGCAACGCCCGGCGCCGACCTGCGCCTGAGCATCGACCTGGACCTGCAGCAGGCGATGAGCGACGCGTTTGGCGAGTTTGAAGGCGCGGCCGTGGCGCTCGATCCGCGCAGCGGCGAAATCCTGGCGATGGTCAGCCTGCCCACCTACGACGCCAACCTGTTCGTCAACGGCATCTCGTACGCCGATTACCAGGCGCTCAACAGCAACCCGTCGCGGCCGCAGTTCAACCGGCTGGTGCTGGGCGGCGTGGCGCCAGGTTCGACGCTGAAACCGTTGCTGGCGCTGGCGGGGCTGGACAGCGGCAAGCGGCGCCCCGGGGACAAGACGCTCTCGACGGGAACGTTCCGTTTGCCGGGTCAGCGCGGCCGCGGCTGGGGCGACTCGCACGCGCACGGCCACGGCTGGACCGATGTGCGCAAGTCGATCGCCGATTCGGTCAACACCTACTACTACCGGCTGACGCAGGACATGGGCGTGGCGATGTTCGACACGTACATGACCAAGTACGGATTCGGTGCGCCCACCGGCATCGACCTGGTCGGCGAGATCGACGGCATCCTGCCGTCGCCGCAATCCAAGCTGAAACTCACCAAGGAACGGTGGTATCCGGGCGACCTGGTCAACGCCAGCATCGGCCAGGGCAGCTGGAAGGTGACGCCGCTGCAACTCGCGCGCGGGACCGCGGCGCTGGCCGACCGGGGCCTGCTGCGACGGCCGCACCTGGTGGCGCAGAAACGCAACGGCTTCGAAGCGCAATGGCATGCATTGCCGCAACCCGCGCCCGTCGCCATCACCGACCATCCCGCGAACCTGCTGGTGGTGCAGGAAGGCATGCAGATGACCGTGCACGGGCCCGGCGGCACCGCACGCGCGATCGGCGTCGGCGCGCCGTATCGCATGGCCGGCAAGACCGGCACCGCGCAGGTGGTCAACCGGCGCGGCAACGCACGTGTCAATCCAAAATCGCTGCCGATGCACCGGCGCCATCGCGCGCTGTTCGTTGGTTACGCACCGGCTGAAGCGCCGACGATCGCCGTGGCGGTGATGGTCGAGGGCGGTGGCTTCGGCGCCAGCACCGCGGCGCCGATCGCGCGCAGGATCTTCGACGCATGGCTGCTCGGCACCCTGCCCGAACCCGACCCCGCTGCGATCAATGTCGCGCCGCTGGCCAAGGGCGTGCCAGCAGCGCCGCGTGGGGCCGCGTCGACCAAGCCGCAACCGCCGGTCGTCGCCGCAGTGACCCCGCCGCGTTGAGCAGGGGTTATACGCATCGCCGATTCCGCAACCGACGACGTCCTCTACCGTTCGTCTTCCCGCCAGGGCGGGACTCAAGTGCCGTTGCTTTCGAGGGCTTGGAGTCACTGCCTACCCGCCTTGCGGGGGATGGCGATTCAATATCCTTCCATTCCCGAGACAGGTAGCGAGTTGCAATGAACACCATCCTGCGCTGGCTCGCGGACCTGTTCGCACGGATGACGCGCACGCTTGACTGGTCGCTCCTGGCGGCGCTCGGCGCGTTGATGGCGATCAGCATGGTGGTGCTCTACAGCGCCGGCAACGAAAGTCCGCGCCTGGTGCTGGCGCAGGGCGCGCGCTTCGGCGTGGGCATGGCGGCGATGTGGGCGCTGTCGCGGCTCAAGCCAACGCGGCTGCGCAGCTGGATGCCCTGGGTCTATGCGCTGTCCATCGTGCCCTTGCTGCTGGTGCTGGTGATCGGCACCGGCAAGCACGGCCGCCACTGGATCAACCTCGGCGTGTTTTTTTTCCAGCCCTCGGAGATGCTCAAGCTCAGCTTGCCGATGATGCTGGCCTGGTACCTGCACCGCGAACCGCTGCCGCCGCGGTTCCGCGTGGTGCTGCTCGCTGCGGCGATGATCGCGATGCCGACCGCGCTGATCCTGCTGCAGCCCGATTTCGGCACCGGGATGCTGGTCGCGGCCAGCGGCGTGTTCGCGGTGTTCCTGGCCGGGCTGTCCTGGTGGTGGTTCGGCGCCGCGTTTCTCGGGGTCGCGGGCGCCGCGCCGGTGGCGTGGTACTGGCTGCTCAAGCCCTACCAGAAGGACCGCATCCTGACCTTCCTCAACCCCGAGTCGGATCCACTCGGCACCGGCTGGAACATCATCCAGTCGAAGATCGCGGTCGGTTCGGGCGGCTGGTTCGGCAAGGGCTGGGGACAGGGTTCGCAATCGCACCTGGATTACCTTCCGGAACACACCACCGATTTCATCTTCGCGGTGCTCAGCGAGGAGTTCGGCTGGGCGGGCGTCGCCGTGGTGCTGGGTCTATACCTGTTCGTGATCGGCCGCTGCCTGTGGATCGCGTCCGAGGCGCGCGACACGTACTCGCGGCTGCTTGCCGGCGCGCTCGGGCTTGCACTGTTCGTTTACGTGATCGTCAACGGGGGAATGATTTCCGGCCTGTTGCCGGTGGTCGGCGTGCCGATGCCGCTGCTGAGTTACGGTGGCACGTCCGCAGTGGCGTTGCTGGCGGGCATGGGCATCGTGATGTCGGTGAGCGCGCATCGGCCGATGCATGTGCGCTAGCGATTGAAGCGGCTGTGCAGGAGCAGCTCCAGCGGCAAGGTCCCGATTTTTTCCGATGACATGCAAGGGCTCCCCGCTGCAGCCATTCCTGCGAAGCGATGCCCGCGCGAATTTTTTCTGCACGCAATCTGAACACCCGGCTTGGGCACGGCAAAAACCACGTGCTAACCTCGCGCCGATGATCCGACGCGCACTCGTTTGCCTGCTGCCGTTTGCCCTCGCCGCCTGTGCGACGCAGGCGCCGCCTGCGGTTCCGGCCGCGCCCGCGCCGATGCCCCCGCCGCCACCGCAACCGGTCCCACCCCCCGTTTCCGTGAAGCCCGCCCCGGTCGGCGACCTCGCCATCGCGCGTGGCGACTTCGCGCGCGAAACGGCCGCAAAGTACCGGCTCGACGCCGCGATGATCGAAGACACGCTGGCACGCGCGCAGATCCGTGACGGCATCATCGCCGCGATGTCGCGTCCGGCCGAAGGCAAGCCGTGGCGCGACTACCGCCCGATTTTCATCACGCCCGCGCGCATCGACGGCGGCCGCGCGTTTCTCGCGGCGCACCGCGATGCATTGGCGCGCGCCGAAGCCACGTACGGCGTGCCGCCCGAAGTCATCGTCGCCATCATCGGCGTGGAAACCAGTTACGGCGCCAACAAGGGCAGCTATCCGGTGGTTGATGCGCTGTACACGCTCGCCTTCCGCTACCCGCGCACCAACGAGGCGTCGAAAGTGCCGCGCGAGAACGCGCGGGAAGCGTTCTTCCGCGACGAACTCGCGCAGATGTTCGTGCTCGGCCGCGAAGCCAACATGGGCGTCGCCGCCCTGCAGGGCAGCTACGCCGGCGCGATGGGCTGGGGGCAGTTCATGCCGTCGAGTTACCGGGAGTACGCGGTGGATGGCGACGGCGACGGCAAACGGGACCTGATCAATGATCTCGACGACGTATTCCCCTCGATCGCCAACTACTTCATCGGCCGCGGCAAATGGCAGCGCGGCGGCCCGGTGATGGTGCGCGCGATGCGCGATGCCAGCGCCGCCGAGTTCAATGCCGAAACCATCGACCCGGTGCATACGCTCGCCGCACTCGCCGCGAAGGGCTATCGCCCGTCGCAACCGGTCGCGCCGAACCAGCTGGCGACCGTCATCAAGCTCGACGGCGTCAACGGCCCGGAATACTGGATGGTGTTCCGCAACTTCCAGGCGATCACCAAGTACAACTCGTCGCGCCTGTACGCGACCGCCGTGCACCAGCTGTCGCAGGCGATCGCCGGCAGGGATGTCCCGGGCGCATGACCCGCTACGCGCTCGCGGCGCTGATGATCGCACTGTCCGCCTGCAGCGGCGCTCCGAAGAAGCCAGCTCCGCCGACCACGAAACACATCGGAATCCCCGCGCCGGTCGCATCGAAAGAGGCGCGCCGATCGCCTTACTCCCCCGCGCGGGAAGACCTTGGCAAGCGCGGCGACTATGTCGCCGAAGGTTTGTATGCGCCGAACGTGCGCGACGGCGCACCGAGCGAAGATCCGCAGGTTGACCTGATTCCCGAACCGCAGCCGAAAGCCGAACCGCGATCGCGCTACGGTAACCGCCCGTACAAGGTGCTCGGCACGCCCTATACCGTCATGGGTGACGACGATGCGCGCCAGTATTCCGAAACCGGCATGGCCTCGTGGTACGGAGCGAAGTTCCACGGCCGCCGCACGTCGTCGCTGGAGGTGTACGACATGTACACGTTCAGCGGTGCGCACAAGACGCTGCCGCTGCCCAGCTATGTGCGCGTGACCAATCTCGGAAACGGCAAGTCGCTGATCGTGCGCGTCAACGATCGCGGCCCCTTCCATCCCGGGCGCATCATCGACCTGAGCTACGCAGCCGCGATCAAGCTGGGCGTCAATCGCACGGGCACCGCCAGGGTGCACGTGCAGTCGCTCAACGCCGAACACGTGGATGTCGATACGCGGGTGGCATCGATCGACCCGTCGGTGCGCGTGATTCCGCAGACGCCACCGGTCGCAAACGAATTGCCACTGACAGGCGTTGCCTCCACGGCGATCGATGGCCTGATCGAGGCCTTGCCGATCGGCAGCGCGTCCGCATCGGAACGCAAGTTGCCGGCGCCCGCCACGCTTCCGCAAGCGGCGACCAACCCCGCGAACAGCAACGACTATCGCTTCGACATGCGCCAGGACGGCCGGGCGATGACCGCGGCGGAATTCGATGCCTGGATGAAGGCGCGACGTGTGCGCGTGGCGACCGGGAAGCCTGGCGAGCCCGATGCGCGCCCCCCCGGGACAGTCGCTGCACCCTCGCCATTAGCAGTGCAATCGCCAACGCCATCGCCAACCCCAACCCCACTGCCAACGAGCGTGCCGACGTTGGCCTCTGCACAGCCGCAAGCCGCTGCACCGCTGGCCGCAGGATCGGGCGGAGTGACCCTGCAGGTCGCCAGTTTCTCCAGCCAGCAGAATGCCGGTCGGGCGCTGACGATGCTCCAGGGCGCGGGCATCCGCGCGGCGCGATTGCAGGATGCGCAGGTGAATGGGCAAACGGTCTGGCGCCTGCGGGTCGGGCCGCTGGATGGCGCGGCTGCGACGGAACTCTCCGGGCGGATTGCGGGTCTTGGATTCGGTGCGCCGCGCATCGTGCGGGATTGAACCGAACACATGAACATCAAAGCCGTCATACCGCGAAGGCGGGACTGCGCAGGCCCAAGCGACATTGCGACGCACTGGCCCGACCGGCGAGCATAGCCAGTCATCCAGCAACCTGACCCGCAACGCCAAGGGCACTGGACTCCCGCCTTCGCCGGCATGACGGATAGTCGCTGACGAGTTCCTCAGTGCCCACTCTCCCTCCGCTGCGCTCGCCACACCGCCGACGCATCCCTAGAATCGTCGCTTTCGCATGTTCCCGGCTTTGATCGCCGGCCCTGGAGTATTCAGCTTGACGACATCGCGCCTCATCCTCGCCGCCTTGGCCACTGCCACGATCGGTATTGCCGTCGCCCAGACCCCGCAGCCGTTGCCGCAGCCTGCAACGCAAGCCCCGTCCGCCGCCAATCTCCCCGTGCCACCACCGCCCAAAGTCGCCGCCACTGCCTGGCTGCTGATGGACGCCGCCAGCGGAAACATCCTCGCCGGTGACAACATCGATACGCGCGTGGAGCCGGCCAGCATCACCAAGGTCATGACCTCGTATGTCATCGCCGCGGAGATCAAGAATGGCAAGGTCAAGCCGACCGACCTGGTGATGATGAGCGAGAACGCGTGGCGCTCCGGCGGTGCCGGCACTGACGGCAGCTACAGCGGGTTCGCGGTCAACCAGACCGCGCCGCTGGAACAGATGGAAAAAGGCATGGTGGTGCAGTCCGGCAACGATGCCGCGATCGCGCTGGCCGAACACGTGGCGGGCAGCGAAGACGCCTTTGCCGCGCTGATGAACCAGTACGCGCAGCAGATCGGCATGAAAGGCTCGCGCTTCGTCAATCCGCACGGCTTGTCGGCCGAAGGGCACTACTCCACGGCGCATGACCTCGCGTTGCTGGGTCGGGCATTGATCCGCGACTACCCCGAGGCGTATGCGTACAACAAGATCAAGGAATTCACGGTGGGTCCCATCACCCAGCCGAACCGCAATTTATTGCTGTGGCGCGACGACAGCGTCGACGGCATCAAGACCGGTCACCATTCCGGCGCGGGTTATTGCCTGATGGCCTCGGCCAAGCGCGGCGACCAGCGATTGATCTCGGTGGTGATGGGCTCGACCAGCGAGAACCAGCGCGCGGTCGATTCGCAGGCGCTGCTGAACTGGGGTTTCCGCTTCTATGAAACGCATCGCCTGTACAACGCGATGCAGCAGGTCGCGAAACAGAA
Organism: Luteimonas sp.; assembly: GCA_039919835.1. GTDB lineage: Bacteria > Pseudomonadota > Gammaproteobacteria > Xanthomonadales > Xanthomonadaceae > JALYOU01. The sequence continues at coordinate 180 of JBDSEX010000121.1, read as the reverse complement.
AGTGTGGAAAGGCAAGGTCAACGAAGTGCTGCTGGGCGTCGCGCAACCGATGCTGGTGACGGTGCCACGCGGCAAGTATGCGCAACTCAAATCGACGATGGATGTGCCCAAGACGCTGGTCGGTCCGATCACCAAGGGCCAGAAAATTGGCATGGTGAAGGTGACGCTGGACGGCAAGCC
>JBDSEX010000030.1:0-4130 GCA_039919835.1 Luteimonas sp. | reverse complement strand
AGATAGTCGAGGATCGGAATCCCGAAGCGGCGGAAATACCAGTAACTGCACCACACCCCCACGAACGAAACGAACAGATAGACGACCGTCACCAGCAATGCAGGCTCGCGCTTGAGCAGCTGCAGTGCGCGCACCACGATCGGCTGCGGGCGCATCGCGGGCGCTGCAGGGTCTTGCACCACCACCGTCGATGCAGGCACCGATGCAATGTCCATCAGGGGCTGGGCGGAAGAATCAGGCGTCGTCATGGGCCAAGGATACTTGCCTGACGTTCGCGTTGAGCAGATGCCCACGCCATCTAGGCAGAAAACGCAGCCCTTGCGTTGCGTCGGCGTGCTGATGTTTCCTTCCCCGACCCGGACGGTGCAGGTTCCCACCCGAAGACGCTGCGTCCGCCATAGGCGTGCGACTGCCGGTTTTCTTCGGCGAGCAACGTGTCAACCGTTGGACCCGACGCATGCCGTTCCAGCCGGCGCGCCTGCGCGTCCAGGCGTTTCAAGGTGTCGAGTTGTTCCTCGCGCCCAAGCTTCGCGTTGCGCACGGCGGTCTTGAGCACGCCGATGGTGCGGTCGTAGACGCGGGTCGGTACCGGGAACGGATGCCGGTCCTTGCCGCCATGCGCGAGCGAGAAGCGCGCCGGGTCGCTGAACCTGCAGGGCGCGCCATGCAGCACCTCGGCAACCAGCGCCAGCGCGCGCACCGTGCGCGCCCCAACGCCCGGCACCTTCAGCAGTTCGATGAAATCGCGAGGCCCGCATTCGGCGGCGGCGGCGAGATTGCCATGCAGGCGGCGCGTGAGGATATCGCCGCTGCGGACATCATGGTGATCCGGAAGGATGAGGTGCGGCAGCAGTCCGAGCTGCAGCGGCACGCGCGCGCCGGCATGACCTTGCCATGTCGCAGCAGCGACGGATGCGTCCTCCTTCGCAGACGTGGCTTGCAACTTCCCGAACTCGCGCGCGATCCCGTCCGGACCCAGCGAGTGCAGCAATTCCAACTGCGCAAGGCGCGACTTTTCCGCGCGGCGATCCGCAAGATTGACGATGCAGCCGTGCCCGCGCCCTTCGACCGCCGCGTGCGGATCGTCGACGAAACTCGTCAGCCCCTCCGACAGCCAGTGATAGCGCCGTGCCTGCCCGCGCCCGCCGTCCATGCCCTGCTGCACCACCGTCCAGCGTCCATCGTCGGTGACGATGAACGCGTGCAGGTACAGGTCGAAGCCGTCCTGCACCGCCGCGCTGTCGACCTTCGCCACCAGGCGGCTCGCAGTTGCCAGGGCGGCGCCGTCGAAGCCGACGCGCTCGCCGATCGCCACGAGTTCGCCCGGTGTCGCGCGCGAATGCCGGCCGCGTCCACCGCACACGTGGATACCCAGTTCGCCCGACAGCGGCGCCAGTCCCCGCTTCAGCGCGCCGACAACGCTGGTGGTGATGCCCGACGAGTGCCAGTCCATCCCCATCACCGCGCCAAACGACTGGAACCAGAACGGATGCGCCAGCCGCCGCAGCAATTCGTCGCGCCCGTATTCGTGCACGATCGCCTCGCACATCACCGCGCCCAGCCGCGTCATCCGGTCTGCCAGCCAGTGCGGAATGCGCCCGCCATGAAGTGGCAGGTCGGCGCTACCGGAGCGCCGGGGCATGGGGTGCTTTCGGTTTCATGGAGGTGATCATCGTGCGGATGCGTCTCGCCGCCTGCGACACACCGCGCCGTGATTCGGCATGCAGGCTTTGCCGCGCTGTTCACGTCACGCGACATGGCGCGGATGACGGATCAATCACGCATGTCTGCCGAGAATTCCCACATGCAGGAACATGGCCAGCGCACCGAAACACCAGTCCCGCGCAGCTTCTATGCCCGCGACGCGCGCGTCGTCGCGCCGGAGCTGCTCAACAAGATCCTGGTTGCGGGTGACGGCCGCAGCGGCCGCATCATCGAGGTGGAAGCCTACTGCGGCGCCGACGATCCCGCGGCGCACTCCTATCGCGGACAGACGCCGCGCAACGCCACGATGTTTGGCCGCGCCGGACACATGTATGTCTACTTCACCTACGGCATGCACTGGTGCTGCAACGCGGTGTGCGGCGACGTGGGCGAAGGCGCCGGCGTGCTGGTCCGCGCCTTGCTGCCCATGACCGGCGTGCCGCTGATGCGCGCGTCGCGGCCCAAGGCGAAAACGGACCGCGACCTGTGCAACGGCCCCGGCAAGCTCACTCAGGCCATGGGCATCGGCAAGCCACATGACGGGGCCGACCTGGTGACGGGTCGCGATGGCGTGCGCATCGTTTCGGACGGCATGTTGCCGCCGCCCAATCCCGTCGTCACGCCGCGCATTGGCATCACCAAGGCGAAGGATGCACCGTGGCGCTGGCTCGTCCCGGGCTGACAAACGTAACGCCTCGGACCCGGACGTAGGAACGACGGGACTCGCGACGTGACCCGCTCGCGACTCCCATCGCTACTGCGAGGCATGTGCGCCTCCATGGCTTTCAGCAGGCTCTGTCACCGCAGCTGTCCGGGGAAAGCGCCGCCCGAATAGTGCAAGTGCGGGGAGCGCCAGCCCGGCCTACTTGCCGCTGCGTTTCTGGTCGCCCTTGTCGCCCTGGCCGGACTTCACGGTGGTCTTGGCTTTCTTCCTGACGTCCTGGCTCAGCGATTTGCCGAGGTCGTCGCTTTCAACGATACGACCCTTGTCGTCGCGGCGGATCAGCCGTTTGTCGCCATTGGGTTCGATCAGCTCGCGTTTCTTGGTCGGCATCACAGTCTCCCGGTAGTGAAGGGGCAGATTCGCCACCCGCGCGTCAACACGATGCGAAAGGGGGCGATCACGGCATGCGCGATCTCCGGGCCGGCAGCATGGTTCATGGCGGCGACGCAGACCGGTCCTCGAGCCTCCCGGCTATAATTTCACCAGCACGCGGTGGGAAAAGCGTCCATGCCCTGCATGGCGCTGCCGAAGGCGCAACCGCCCGGAATCGCTCAGGTCCCACGACCGCTGCGTGCGAGGTCTGTCCGAGATGGATGGACGTTCAACTCTGGAGAGACCGGGGGCGCCCATGGCGCGAACCGGCGCCGAAGGGGCAAGAAGCATGGCCGGGGCGACATCCCCGCCCGCCACGCTTCCAAACTCTCAGGCAAAAGGACAGAGGGGCACCCTTCGTGCGGTAGCGCACAGCGGCCATCTGGCCATTACGGACCCCTTTGCCATGACGAATCCACGTTCTGCTGCACGCCTGCTCGACCTCGAACACCACGACGCCTTCCTCGAACGCCACATCGGTCCCAACGACGATGAAATCGCAACGATGTTGCGGGTGGTGGGACACGACTCGCTGGATGCGATGACCGACGCGATCGTACCGAACAAGATCAAATCGCCTGCGCCGCTCGCCTTGCCGCGCGCGATCACTGAAGTCGAAGCACTGGCGAAGATCCGTGCCATAGCCGACAGGAACCAGGTGTTCCGCAGCTTCATCGGCCAGGGTTATTCCGGCACGCACACGCCGAACGTCATCCTCCGCAACATCCTCGAGAACCCCGCCTGGTACACGGCGTACACGCCCTACCAGGCGGAGATCTCGCAGGGTCGCATGGAAGCGCTGATCAACTTCCAGACCATGTGCACCGACCTCACCGGCATGGACATCGCCAATGCCTCGCTGCTGGACGAAGGCACCGCGGCGGCGGAGGCAATGACGCTGGCCAAGCGCTCGACCAGATCAAAGTCGAACGTTTTCTTCGTGTCGAAGGGTGTGCATCCGCAGACGCTTGAAGTGCTGCGCACGCGCGCCGACGGGCTCGATATCGAACTGCATGTCGGCGACGACGCGGATGCAGGCAGCGTCGACTGTTACGGCGTGCTGCTGCAATATCCGGACACGTTCGGCCGCATCAACGACTACAAGTCGCTGGCCGATGCGGTGCATGCGCGCGGCGGGCTGGTCGCGGTCGCGACAGACCTGCTTGCACTCACCGTGATCGCAGCCCCCGGCGAATGGGGTGCGGACATCGTGGTCGGCAATTCGCAACGCTTCGGCGTGCCGTTCGGTTTTGGTGGACCGCATGCGGGATTCATGGCCTGCCGCGATGCCTACAAGCGCTCGATGCCGGGCCGCCTGATCGGCGTGTCG